>DATBND010000119.1:0-16182 GCA_036554505.1 Actinomycetota bacterium
CTCGCGGACAACGACTACATATACCAACCTCCGTCCAGCAGGACCTATCGCGTCAAGCCTGATCGTTGGACCGAGCTGGACGAGGCCTTCTCGGAAGGCAAGCAACCGCACGTGGAGTTCGCAGGTTCGAAGAAGCCGGCCTTCACGATCGACCCCAGCGTCGTGGCCCGAAGGTTGCGCGACGTCGACGTCCTTCGGTTTGTCGGCTTGGGCAATCGGTCGCCCTACGTCGGCCATTTCGTGTTTCAGGGTGCACCGTTCACCGTGGTGCTCTTTCATGCGCCCAACCCCGGGGACCGGACGAAGTACGCGGCAATCAACAACATCGCGTTGAGCCCGATTCTCCACGGCGTGGATTTCGACCTCCTCGTCATGGGTGACTTCAATATCAAGGAAGGTCAGTCGCGAGCGGTGGCGACCTACAGCCGCGATCCGTGGGAGGCCGTGCCCAATAAGAAGACGGCCTTTCGGCCGGTATTCGATCCGATCGCCAAAGACTTGGGCGCGAAACCACAGACATTCAAACCGAGCGGGCTAACGTCCCTCAGAAAGCCCTACCTGACCAGCCTGGCTTCGTCTGTTGCGGGCCTGTACCAGCCTTACGACCGCTTCTTCCTTCGTCAGAAAAGGCTGGTGGGGAAGACACCGACCGTTCATGACCACCTTGAGCAGATCGCTTCCAGTACTCCGACTACTTCCACTTCCAATCCCTCCAAGAAAGCGTCTCTGAAGGGTCTCGCGCGCGACGCGTTTCGGCTGTTCCGGGCTCTGAAGCTCGAGAGCAAGGAGACCGAGTTAAACGCGGCCAAGGCCGTAGAGGCGGAAGCCGAGGCCGAGATCCAGAAACTCAAAGCCGACCCCTCCGGCCCGGACAACAAGCGGCTGAAGGCCGCAGAAGGCATGAAGAGGAAGGCGACGAAGGCCGTCAAGGATGCGGAAGCGGGCGTCGCCAAGTACAACAAATGGTTGAAATGGCTGGTGGGTCCCCAGCCCGACACGCTCACCCTCGCCGAGAGCCACCTGGTGTATCACGACGGGGTCAGCGACCACCTCCCGATCTCCATCGAGTTGCACAAGCCATGACGCGCGGCTTGTCATGAGCGCCGCGTCGGCGCTACTCGAGCAGCTTCGCCTCGCGTTCCCCCACGGCGCCACGACCGGATCCTTCGACGCAACGGCGGTTGCCGACGGCGCGTACGTATCCCTGCTGGACTCCGTCGCGTGGGGTTCGAGGTGGGATCTCACGAGCTCGACGGGATGGGAGCTGGACGAGAACGAGCAGGCCGTAACGTTCCAGGGGGTCGTCACTAGCGTGGTCTCCGGTGTATCCCACGTGCCCGTGTTCTTCCAGTTCACGCCCTCGGCCGACGGGTTCGTCATGCTCGTCGATCTCGAGCTGCCGGCAGGGTGGACCTTCACCACGTCGTTTCCGTCGCTCAACGCGGAGGTCTTCGACGAGATCGCGCTGGACCCGGACGAGAAGTCGGCGCTGGTTCTCTCGTCGGGACCGGCGGCCGATCATCGACGACAAGTTGAGGGACGGCCCTTGGCCGTGGAGCGCGGCCTGCACTTCTGGGGGTACCTGCATGCCAGCTCCCCGTTCCTCGTCCTTCTCGAAGCGCTCGTCCCCGATGCCGTGAAGCGCCCTGTCTCCGCGCCTCTGACGGTGGTGGGCACGACGCTCGAGATGGACATCCCTTTGGCGAGTGGTGACATCGCGGACCTATTCGGAGTGGGGCTGCCTCCACTCCATCTCGAGTTGGACCTTCACGCGTCGCAGGACGACGGGGATGTGGTCGCGGGCGTCGCCTTTACGGCTTCAGTAGAGCTCGCGACCCACAGCACCCTCTCGCTGAGCGCGCTTCTCGAATCGTCCGACGACGGAGTGATCGTGTTCTCCCTGTCCGCGACGGACCTACCGCTACCGAGCCTCGACGATCTGGCGACGCTCTTCTTCGGAAGCAACAACGAGATCCACGCGTACATCCCAGCCGAGATGAAAGACCACCCTCTTCTCCAGGTAGCGGATGTCAGCCTCGGCCTCGGCCTCGGGAGCGGCTCGATAGTGTTCGCATCGCTCGCCCTTGCCGGACCGGACTGGAACGTGTTCCCGAAGGAGATGTTCCCCGCGGGAGACGTCAGCCTGCTGTCACCTACGTTGAGCTTTTCGATCTTCTCGCCGCTTGGCGACTCACCCTCCTACGTGTTCGAGTTCGCGGCGGAGCTCGACATCGCCGGCGTGAAGATGATCGTCCAGGGCGAACTACCTGCCGGCGTATTCAGCGCGGCCCTTGATCCGAGCGCGGCCCGGCCGAGTCTCGCGCCGTTGGTAGAGCGGGTCTTTGGGACCACGAAGGGAATGCCCGACAGGCTTCTCGTCGAGCGGCTCGCCCTCTCGGTCGATCTCGCGAGGAAGACCTATGCGGCTGGTATCGAGATCGCAGGGGACTGGAACATCCCGTTCGGACACGGCCGGGGCCTAACGTTCGACGAGCTCGAGTTGCACTTCGAAGCCTCGCCGGCCGGAGCGCAAGGTGGCGTCAAGGCGTCCTTCGAAGTCGGCGATGAGTCGTTCGACGTCTCTCTGGACATGTCGTCTCAGGGCGTGGTGTTCAAGGGCGAGATGACCGAGACGGACGCGCCGCTCGACTATCAGGACATCGCGGTCGCCCTCGGCATGTACGGCTTGCCCGAGTTGCCCGAGGGGCTGAACGTGGGGATCGAGAGCGCGAGCTTCGCCTTCGACACCTCCAAGCCGCGCATCGACTTCGATCTGCAGACGACCAAGGGCGAGGCCGCGCTGGTGGCGGGCAAGGACGCGGCAGGGAATTGGGCGTTCGCGTTCGGCGCGCTCCTCGGCCTCGACTTGCAAGTCCACCTCACCGACATCGACGTCGTCGGCAAGCTGGTACCGACCGGTTTCGACGTCATCGGGATAAGCGAGCTGCGCGTCGTGGGAGGAACCGGCGAGCTGAGCTCGTTCCAACTGGACGAGAAACAACAGAACGTCTTCGGGGATGCGCTGCACTCAGGCCTTGCGGTCTCGACTCAACTCGAGATCGGCACCAGCTTCACCACGACCATCGCCGCGCGCTTCGGGGGCTCCGACGAGGCCGCGGCCCGCGACCTGCCGCCGAGCGCGTCGCAAGTCCCTGCTGCCTCACCCACCACCACCCCGACAACCCCGACTACAACCACGACTCAGCCCACCCCGGCGCCACCGCCGCAGGTAGCGACGCCGTCCGCGCCTCAGGTCACCTGGGTGGACGTCCAGCGCGCCTTCGGTCCCGTCCACGTGAACCGGGTGGGCCTCGGCCTCGATTCGAAGAACGAGCTTCGGGTCGCGCTCGATGCGACCGTGGCGCTCGCCGGGCTCACCGTGGGGCTCGCCGGGCTGGAAGCTGACATCCCGCTCACGGCCCCGTTCAAGCCGAAGTTCAGCCTACGAGGGCTCGCCGTCGGCTACTCCGGGCCAGGCGTCTCGATCACCGGTGGGCTGAGCTCCGTTGCGCCGGGCTCCTTTTCAGGAGACCTTGCGGTCGTCGCCGGAAACTTCGGCGCCATCGCGATAGGCGCCTATGAGACGGCGAGCGCGCAGCCGTCGTTGTTTGCGTTCGTCCTCGTCGACTATCCGCTCGGGGGCCCGCCGTTCTTCTTCGTGACGGGACTGGCCGGCGGCTTCGGTTACAACCGCAGCCTCAAGAAGGCAACGATCACGGATGTAGCGTCGCATCCGCTGATCCAGGGAGCGAGGGGGAGCAAGGACGCGGCCGCGGCCGGAAGGGCGCTGGCCGATTGGATAAAGCCCGCGGTCAACGAGCACTGGCTCGCGGCGGGCGTGGAGTTCACGTCGTTCGAGACGGTCACTTCGGTCGCGCTGTTGACCGTGGAGTTCGGCACGCACACCGCGATTGCGCTGTTGGGCCGGTCGACGCTCATCGTTCCCACGGCGACGCCCGAGAAGCCGTCGCCCGTCGTGGCGAAGGTGATCGTGGACTTCCTCGTGACCGTCGACCCCGAGATCGGACAGCTGGCGGTCGACGCAGCGGTCGGGCCCGGGTCTTTCCTCGTACACGAGAACGTCAAGCTGAGCGGCGGCGCGGCCCTCTACGCGTGGTTCGCTCCAAGCTCACACGCCGGCGACTTCGTCCTCACCGTGGGTGGATACCACCCCCGATTCGCGGCGCCTGCTCACTATCCGGCGCCAAAGCGGCTCGAGCTGAACTGGCAGGTGTCGCAGGAGCTATCGGTCAAGGGAGATCTCTACTTCGCGTTGACGCCGTCGGTCGTGATGGCCGGCCTCTCAGTGCATGCGTCGTACGAAAGAGGTGACGTGAGCGCGTGGTTCGACGCGCGCGCGGACTTCTTGATCCGTTTCAAGCCGTTTCACTACGAGGTCGATCTCCGCGTCGGAATCGGGGTTGGTTACACGGTTGGCGTGGGACGCCTCAGCACGCGCATCACGACTCAACTGGACGTCGACCTCAGCCTCTGGGGCCCTCCGTTCGGAGGCCAGGCGCATGTCGACCTGGGTGCGTTTTCGTTCACCATTGGGTTCGGCGAGCTCCGCGGAGACGTGCCGCGCGATCTCGATTGGGGCGAGTTCCGTTCGTCGTTGCTTCCTCTGGCAAACGACCACGAGCGACAGGAGAAGAGGGCCATCCCGTCCGTGTCCGGGGCGAGGCCATCCGAGCCGACTTCGACGGACACGCTTGTGACGATCGCCGCCCCGTCGGGCCTGCTCGGCACGGAAGGAGCACAACAGACCGGCCGCTGGCTCGTGGACCCCGCCCGCCTCCGGCTGGTCGTCTCGACGCAGATCCCGTCGACGACCGCCACGGTCCATGCCCCCGGAGGGTCCCACTGGGCACCGCTCGAGTGGAACAAGAGCTTCGGCGTCGGGCCGATGGGCAAGGTCCCCGCCGGCGGGGGCGCATCACCGGTGGAGGTGGATCTCACGGTGACAGTGTCGGCGGCGTCGACCGTCGCCTACGAAGTCGTACCGATCCGCGCCAACGTGCCGGCCGGCCTGTGGCTCCAACACGAGCCGACGATGTCGGCCGAGAGCACCGTCAAGGACGTGCTGACCGGCTTGTCGTTGGCGCCGAAGGGAACCGTGCCGGACAAGACGCTGCCCATGAGCCTCCGCCGATTGCTCGCGGGAGAGCCCCCCAGGGTCTCGACGTCGTGGTCGTCCGGGGTCGCCCCCGACGCCGGAGACTTCGATCGAGCCGACTCGCTCACGCGTCTGGAGGAAGCACTGCTGGCCGCAGGGGACGCGCGGGCGCGCGTGCTCGGCGTCCTCCAGTCGGCGGGCGCCTCCGTCTCGAAGACGGTGGACGTCACGCATTTCGCCGCGCGCGCCTCGAGCGTTCTCGCAGCGCCCCCGATGTGGAGTGCGCTCGGCGGCGCGGACCTTCGATCAGAGGGGGCCACCGCGTGACCGACGAGCATGTGACGTTCGTCCAGCACGCCCTGCCCCCCGTCGCGGCCGGCAGCTCGACGATCACGGTCGATCAAGTGGTGAAGATCAGCGGGACGGTCGTCGACAGACTGCGAGCGACGCGCGATGTCTACGTGACGGGGGCGCGCTACCGCCTGGACCCGACGGTGGTGAACTCCGTGTTCCCGCCGAACGGGGGCAGCGGAGACTTCGAGAACGTCTTGCCGCACGTCGTGCTGACCGAGCCCACCCTCCCCTGGCAGCGCGATCTCGGTGTCGAGCCGGTCCCCCGTAGCACGACTCATCGCCCGTGGATGGCCGTGCTCCTCTTCGACGCGGCCGACGGCGCGGTCGACGGCAAGACCGTGTCGTTGCGAGATCTTACGGGTACGCCCGACCGTTTCCATCCCGCGAGAGCGCGCGAGCCGGGAGAGACCGACGTCGACCCCGTCGAGGTCATCGACGTCCCCGTCAAGCTGTTCGATGCGATCGCGCCCAGCGCCGCCGACTTGGCCTGGCTAGTTCACGTTCGCCATACCGACGCTGCGCACGTCAAACCGGACGACGGAGGTGCGGCTGCGCCCGGCGACTACGCCGTCGTCTTCGGCAACCGGCTCCCTGCGCCGGGATCCGTCTCCACCGCTCACCTCGTTTCCCTCGAGGGTTTCGCGGACTACCTTCCGACCGGCGACGGCACGCGTAGCGCCGCGCTTCCGGCTGCGGCGACGCACGTTCGTCTCGTCTCGCTACACAGGTGGCAGTTCACGACGGCGAATGAGAAGGCCAGGTTCGTCGACGCCGTCAAAGGTCTCGCGAAGTCGCCCTGCACGTTGCAGCTCGAATTGACGACCGCCGCGAACGACCCTGCCGGCGCGGCCGTGCAGAATGCATACCGGCTGGGCTACGTCCCGATGGATCACGAGCTACGCACCGGCGATACGACGGTCTCGTGGTACCGGGGCCCGCTTCTTCCGCTGGGCGCTGAGGGATTGTCGCCCGAGCCTCCCTTCGGCAGCGCGGACGCGTTGATGGTCTTCGATCCTGCGACGGGGATGTTCGACGTCGGACACGCGGCCGCGTGGGAGCTCGGCCGTTTGCTTGCTCTGCGCGACAAGGCGTTTGCGAGCGCCCTCTTTCGCTGGAAGGTACGTGAGACGCGCGCCGCGGCGTCAGCTCTCGAGCAGGACGTCCTCGCCGACCGTATCGGAGCGGCGGCGCAGGTGACCCCCGGCACCGGGGACGGGGTCGAAGCGCCGGCACCCGGCCAACCGGCCACGGCCGCCGTTCTGAGCGATGTGGTCACGGGGGCCTTGAGATCGACGCACGACGCGGCGAGGTGGACGGCGTGAGGGCCTTTTCGTCGTGTCACCGGGTGATCGCCATCGCGCCAGGCCGGCCCCGATGAGCGCGACCGTCCCGGCGGGACACGACCCTGACCGTGACCAAGTCGTCGAGTGGCTGTCCCGACTGCGTCGGTTGGAGGGCGTCCCCTTCAACTATCTGGTCCCGGATACCGCGATGCTGCCGCCGGAGTCGATCCGGTTCTTTCGCGCCGACGAGAGTTGGCTCGCAGCACTCGTCGACGGGGCCTTCGGGGTCGCGACCCCACCCGCAACGGACGAGACGGCCGATCGATTGCGCGGGTCCGCCACCGCCCATGCGACCGAACGAAGCGTGGCCGCCCGATCTCTGCGCTTCGACCGTCCCACTCCCGAGAAGCATTTCGCGCAGAGCGGCTTCCTCCTTCGATCATCCGTCGTCGTCGCGTGGCCGGGCCTGGAGGTCCACGGGTTCTCCGACGCGCTCGCAACGCACGAGCTCCCGATCGTGCGCATCGAACGTCTCTCTCCGACCCTTCTCTTGTGCATCTTTGCCGGGGTCGTTGCTCGACTCGAGCTCAGAGAGCCTGCCGAGGCACTGCATTTCGGAGTCGACTCGACTGATGTGGGGTGGCGTAAGGAGCTTCGCTTCGTCGATACGGCCGGAGGCCACGCGGTCGGCGACGACGCCGGCGCGAGCGTGGACGTGAGGTTGCGCGGCTCGGGGGCCGAGCGCGTGTTACGGGTCGACGAGCTCGCGCGCGCTATGGCTCCGCACGTGCGCGCGGACCATGCGGTGGCTCCCTTTACATCCGCGGAGTTCGCGGTGCAGATGATCGAGGATGTGGGCGCGGTAGCGTTCGAGGTGTCCGAACCTAGGCCGGGCACATGACCCAGGCTTCGACGTCGCTCGTAGTCCCGCTGTCGGTGGCCGCGTTGTGCGTCGGTGAACCGGACGCGGACGGACCCCCGAGAGGGATGCTCCCTATGAGGGACTTCTCGAGGCTCCCGTCGGCCGCGCGCCCGCCACATCAGGTCCACGGCGCGTATCTCGGCCGAGAGACGGAGGCCGGCGAGGAACCGTTCGAAGGAGATACGTCGCTTCCGGCCGGTATCCACCTGCACTGGCACCTGCCCAAGGGACTCACCCACGGCCTGACCGGCACCGGGGACCGCAGCATCGACTTTCCGAACGTGCCCAATCGCTGGCTCGTCTCTCGTCTCGTCGTTCGGAAAGGCGCGGGCGCGGAGTCGCTTCTGCAGCCGGTGAAGAGCTGGGTGGTGGAGAGCGACAGACTGTCGTTCACCAGGCCCAAGTCATCCGGCCTTACGCCGCCGACCGTTCCGCTCTCTCCCGGGCCCCCGGCGCGCCCCGGCCACGCTTATCTCGGCGCCGCGTTTCCGCTCGAGGACTGGAGCGAATCGACCGAGGCGCATCGGAGCGAACCATTGACCGCATTGGGATATGGAGAGCCCACGTTCGCCGCGTTCTATCCGAACTGCAGCACCGTCTTTGGGTTCTTCGATCCATTCGACGACGTGTCCGGGTTCGACCCGAGCTCGTCCAGCGTGGCTTATCACGTGGCGGGGTGGTACGCCGCGCCCGGCGTCGACCCGATGTCGGCCGGGGCCCTCGACCCGCTCATGAATCGATTCGGATGGACGTTCACGGGGACCTCTCCCGCGCGAACGCTGTGCAGCGGTCTCGTCGACGGCATCGAGTGGGACCCCAAGCGGACCTACATCCCGGATGCGGACTCCGACCCACGCATGACCGTGTCCATTGCGCGGTCTCTTCCCGAGGCGGCCGCCGCACTGATGGCCGACGCCCATGCCGACCATGCGGATCGTGCCAGCGTCGAGCACGTGCTCGAGGCGCTTCAGCTCGGGCTCCTGTCGACGACGGCGGCGCCCGGAAGCGCGGCGAAGTTCGAAGATGCGCGTCACCGCGCAGGCTTCGAGGAAAAGTCGGCGGGGCTCATGTGGGAGATCACGGCGGAGCCGGGCCACGAGAAGGACGTGACGGTTGCGGAGCCTGCTGCCGCCCTACTGGCCGAATTGAACTCTCTCGAGCTTCAGGCCGACGCCGTCCGTCGAGACCTAGACGCGGCGCGCGACCAGCTGTTCGTCGACTGGAACAAGTACACGGTCCTAGAACGGGGGGATGACGACGCCGCGCTCGTGCCCCTCCGAAACGAGCTCTTTGCAGTCAAGCAACACCTCCGGTCCGAAATCGCGACGATCCACGCTGGGCTGGAAGAAGCGGCCGCGCTGGCCCGGTCGATCGAGGGCAAAGTCCAGTTGCTAAGAGGGCTACTCGACGCCGGGCTCATCCTGTCTCCTGCGAGCGCGGCCCCGCGTTTCTACAGGCCGAACGATCCCGTGCTTCTGCTGTGCGGCTCCGACCTGGCGCGCGTCGGTCCCCGTAGACCCGAGCCCGTGACGGAAATGCTGGCGTGTCGTCTCTCCGATCAAGTCGTGGGCGCGGTGACGATCGAGGCGGGCGCCGTCCCGGGGTGGGAGGCGACCACGGTGGCGGCGGCCGATCTTCCGCGCTTGCCGGCTCGGCCGGACGATCTGCCGGCGGAGGTGGAGGCGTTGTTGGCCGACGCGATCTTCATGGGGAGGTCCGTCCAGCGCCTCGTCGTCGAAGCGGCCGCGCGCAAGCGGGGCGGGGGGCTCGCGACGAGCGTCCCAGCGGCGCTCGAGATACTCGACGCCGCGTCGGCCGCGTTCCTGTCCGGCGCCCCTACCCCCGCGGTCGAGTATTCCGGCGTAGCCCCCGACGACAGCCTGGTCGCGCACTGGACCACCCCCTGGGTGCCCCTGCTGCTCCAGTACGACGTCCATTACCGGCCGGCCCTCCACGTCGCCCCTGGGCCGGCGCAGCCGGCAAGTGATTCGGATGACGCGCGGCGATACCCGAGGGATTGGGTCTGCACCCACTTCGATTGGGACGACGCACAGGTCGACCTTGCCTATCAGAGCGGTGATCTCCAGGAAAGGGTGCAGCAGTACACGGGCACGATCATTCTCACGGCTGGGGGAACGGCTGCCCTGGTGCGCGAGAGCGAGATCCTCGCGGCCGCGTTAGGGGACGAAGGCCGAGAGCTCTCGAGCGCGCTCGAAGGCATCGACGAGCTCCCGCTGTTGTCGCAAGCGCTCACGGGCCTGAACGAAGCGATGCTCATGCGCAGACTCTCTCTTCAGGTCGCGGTCGCCGACCCGTGGGGGGAGGACGACCAGGCTCTGGTCACGGAGGTCGCGGGGGCAGTAGGCGAGAGGAACCTCGTGTCGCCTCTGCCCGAGAACAGCTTCAATCCGTTGCAGGCAGGCTCGCTACGAGTCATGCGGCTGCGCCTCATCGACGCGTTCGGGCGGTTCCGCGATTACGAACAGCCACGCGGGGTCGTTGCCGCGGCCCTGACTCCTCCTGCTCGGCTGAAGGCGGACGACGCTGCATTTCTCCCGCTCCGGATCACTCAGCCGGCGCGGCTGATGTTCCGATGGCGCCGGGCCGAGGGCGACGAGCCCGAGCTCGACGGGGCACTCGCGTCCTCACCTGTCCTCGGATGGGTCGTCCCGAACTATCTCCAGGATGCCGTGTCTCTCTACACAGCGGACGGGTCGGCTCTCGGCGAGGTCACCCTCTCCGTGGGAGAGGACGCAGCACTCTGGACGCCGGCCCCCGGGGGGGCCGGGCTTACCGTCGACGAACCGATCGACGACGTCTTCGCCGCGACCAATTCGCATCTGCGAGAGCTCGCCACGACTTTGTACGGTGGCGGTGATCCGGCGTTCCTGCGGCCCTTCTTCCGGACCGTGCGCGTGGCATTGACGTCTGCGTTACCTGCTTCACTACATCAGGAGCCGGGGCCGGCATTGCTTCTTGGGCAGCCCCTCGTGCTCGCGCGCGCAACGCTGTCTCTAGAGGTGTCGGGGCCCACCGCGTCCGACGAATCATGGAGCAGCCTGTACAAGACGCTGACGAGCACGGCATACCCACGCGACGCAGGCCTCTCCGCAGTGGAGTTCCCGGTGGCTCTCGGCCGGCTGGACCATCTCGACGACACGCTCGTCGGCTACTGGATCGAGAGAGACGGCGTGACCGATTTCGCACACTTCTACTCGAGCGCGGCTTCGGAGGGCGACGGCGCCGTGCGCGCGCCGACGAAGGACACTTTGACGGTCTCGCCGAACGCCAGCGGCGCGGTGACGGTCACGATGCTCCTCGATCCACATGGATCCGTGCACGCCGCGACGGGGATCCTCCCGGTGAAGGCGATCGACATCCCGCCGCAGCATTATCGGCCCGCATTGTCGGCCCTATCGGTCGCGTTCTCGGTTCGGCCCGTGCTGACCGGCTCGAACGCCGTCGAGGTGTCTCTGCCTCTGCCCCGCGTCGTGCAGGGTGAATGGGAATGGCATGGAGCGCGCGGGCGCGAATGGGTCCGCAGCGCGACGTCCTCCGCCCCGGTGGAGCAGGCCACGCTCGCGTATTCGCCGCAGCGGATCGTCGACGGCTGGCTCACTTTGCGTCGTCCTAACGGTCTCTAGATCGAGGAGGTACATCGTGGTGGTGTGGGATGAGTGTTGACCTCGGAACGGCCCTGGCTTCCGTTCAGTTGCGTGGGAGCCTGACGAACAAGGACGGCTCCACGAACGTCTACGAGGGCCGTGATCCAGCTCAGAACGTCTTCACGCTGAGCATCCTCAACCATACGCGAGATGCCTTTACGTTCCTGGCCGGTGCACCTGCTGAAACGGACAGCCTTCCCGCGGGCCAATCGGCCCTCTACGTCCACTTCAACGGCGCCCTCCCCGACGACACGCTTACGCGGCTGACGACGCCGACTCCGGGCTGGAACGTCGCGGCCTTCGTCAGTCCGGTCGACGGCCGCCGCTATCTCGCACTTGCGTCCACGGTCGACCTCGTAGTCCCGGTCGGTGGCGCGCTGACGGTCGAGCTCCACGACGTCTTCGTACCGCTCGACACGGGCGTGAGCGGAATGGTCAAGATGCGCATAGCCGGTGCAAAGGACCTGAGCGCGGAGCTGGCCGGGTCCGCCAGCTCCTACCTGAGCGTTGTGGAGGCGCCCAGCCGGGTGAGCAGGGACCTGAACGTGACCGTCGGATTCGTGGACACGAATCGGGTCTTTCTCGGTGACGACCGCACGAACGAGCTCGTTCTGTCGATAACGAATCCACTGGATGGCCCACTGGTCCCCGGAGGGTCGGCGACGTGGGGAGAGCTGGTCCCGTGCTTCGAGCTGAAGCTTGTCGCGGGAGAGGGGCGGGGCGCGCTGAGCGATTCCGAGAACCTCGCCAAGGTCGCCGTCGTGCCCCACCACCCCTACGGCAACCACTGGAAGAGCGAGCCGGTGCTCGTGGGCGGAGACGGCACAGAAGGCACCCGGGAGAGCGAGCAGGTCGCGTCCAAGACTCGGTCCTGGCGCCTCGAGCCGGACCGCGACCTGTCCGGCGACGTCCTCGGTCACCACGAGAACGCGACCGTGACGTTCAAGTTGTCGAACATCGTGACGAACTCAACGGCCGGGATCACGCTCGCGTACCTCTGCTGGCATCACATCCCCGGCTACGACAACGGGCACGTCGCGATCGAGATCGAGAAGGTCGATCCGATCCGAATCTCTAGATTCGAGCTTGCGCCTTCACCCGTGCCGTTCTCCGGCGCGCCCGCAGCCGTCACTCTCGACTTCGAGGTCGTAAACGCAACGCACGTGACGATCACGAACGCGGGTTATGCCGCGCGGACGCGGGAGGGCGAGTGGAGGGACTCGGTGACGGCGCACATCTCGAGCGACACGACGTTCACGCTCGTCGCCACGAACGAGAAGAGCGGTCAGCAGGAGGCCCGTTCCGTCCCCGTCGTGCTGGACCCGCTCCCCGTCGTCATCCACGAGCTCAAGGCGAATCCTCCACGGCTCTCCTCGGGAAAGGCGACGATCACGCTCGACTTCGTCGTCGAGGGCGCCACGTTCGTCTCGATCATCGGGACCGATTACGCCAAGGCGGTACCCGCTACGCGCTTTCACGACTGGGTCGGTGTCGAAGTCGGCGCTCCGACGACCTTCACGCTCGTCGCTTCGAACCCCGTCACCGGCGGCCAGGACGCGTGGCCGTTGGACGTACCGGTGTTCCCCGACGCAGCGGGCGTGAGGGTGATCTCCGGGACCGTCTGGTTCAAGCCGGACGGCTCCATGCAGCCGATCGCAGCAGGCGCGCCATTTACGGTCGCGAAGAAGAAGCAGCCGATCACGGTGCCCCAGATCGACAACACGCTCCCTTCCTTGGGGGACAAGGTCCAAGTCAAGACCTTCGAGGTCGAGACGAACGTCTTCGTCATCTCATTTCCTCCCGGGTCGTTTCCCGAGAACGGCGCGGTCGCGACGACGGTCCTCCCCATCGGATCCGCGGCGCTGCCAGTCGAGCTCGGGGGCGCGGTTGGGGGCGATGGGTCGTTCGTCTTCGAGGTCGTCCTCACCACTACGATCCCCAATCTGACGCCGGTCGCGAAGTCGTTCACATTCCTCGCGGCCCAGTCGACTTATCCGTCGCCGTCGGTTCCCGCTGCCCGTGTGGGTTTGGTCGCGTCCGCCACTTCCGCTCCGACGCGCGACCCGTTGATCTTCGCCGCGACGGTGGACGCGACCAGAGGCGTGGTTGCGATCTACGACGTCACCGATCCGGCCGCTCTAACGTGCCATGGGCACGCGGGGCTCGGCGGAGACGGTTTGGTCGAGATCCCCAACGTCCTGACGTTCCCGGAGGGGCGGCGGACGGTGATAGCGCGCTACGGGGGCTCCGGCGCGCGCCTTGCCGCCGATTCTCCGCCGCTCACCCTGGTCGTGAGCCAGGAGGGCGTCGCCGTGGAGCAAAGCTCCGCCCCCGCTGCTCCCGAAGTATCGCCTGAGGTTCGCGCCGAGATATGGAGGCGCGGCAGGGGCCGGGCCTAGCGCTACCCACCGTCGCCCGGCGTGGGGCACGGCTCGCCGTATCCTTGATCCATGGATCGGCGCGCGGCAATCGGAGTGGACGTCGGCGGTACGGGCACGAAGGCCGGAGTCGTCGATCGCGACGGCGCCGTGCTTGCGCGCAGCGAGCGACCGACCGATCCCACCGCCGGGACCAAAGGCATCATCGGGACGATCGACGATCTATTGCTGAAGGCCGGCCGGCTGGACGTCTCGATAGCCGCGATCGGTGTCGGCGCCGCGGGCTTCGTCGACGCCGGCTCGGGCTCCGTCACGTTCTCGCCGAACCTGACTTACGACGACCCGGAGATCGCAACCGCCGTCGAGGCGCGCGTCGGCATACCGACCGTCGTGGACAACGACGCGAACGCCGCCGCGTGGGGGGAGCGCAAGTTCGGCGCGGCGCGTGGCTCGGACCACGTCGCGCTCATCACACTCGGGACGGGGATCGGCAGCGGGTTCATCGTCGAAGGCCGGCTCGTGCGCGGATTCACCGGAGCCGCGGCCGAGCTGGGCCACATGGTCGTCGACCCCGACGGGCCGCAATGCCCCTGCGGCTTGCGCGGATGCCTCGAGCAGCTCGCGTCCGGGACGGCTATCGCTCGCCTCGGAAAGCAGGCGGTCGAGGCGGACGCCGGCAGCTCGATCCTCTCGTTCGCGGGCTCGATCGAGGAGATAACGGCCGAGCACGTCGGGAAGGCGGCGCGTGAGTACGACGACGCCGCGCGCTCCGTGCTCCGGCGCGCGGGCACGTCTCTCGGGGTCGGCCTCTCCAACGTCGCGAACCTCTTCGATCCGGAGATGATCGTCCTGGGCGGCGGGGTCGTGGCCGCGGGCGAGCCATATCTGGGGGCCGCACGCGACACGCTCGTCCGAATGACCCAGGCACAAAGACGGCGCGCTATGCGGTTGGACGTGACCAGCCTCGGCCGCGACGGCGGGATCATCGGCGCGGCTGCGCTCGCGTACGACGAGCATGTCCAGGACGACGCATGAGCACCTCGTCGACGCAGCCCAGCAAACACGCGACGGAGCCGGCGGAAACGGTTCCCCCGCAGACCAGCCTCAAGGAATACGCGCTGCTCGCGCCCCGCCTGGTGCGGCTGGTGTGGCGTCTTGCCCGCGACCCGCGCGTCCCGGCACGAACGAAGGCGATGTTGTTCGTCCTCGTTGGTTATCTCGCGTCGCCGGTCGACCTCATCCCGGACTTCATCGCGGGGCTGGGCCAGATCGACGATCTCGTCATCGCCGCGTTCGCGCTGGACCAGATACTCAATCGCGTCCCGGACGACGTGGTGCGCGAGCACTGGGACGGAGACGAAGACGTCCTCCAGATCGTGCGGCACATCCTCGACATCTCCACGTCGTTCGTCCCCGCGTGGTTGAAGAGGCGTTTCCCCGCCTCCTTCAACTAGTTGACGGGGGCATCCGCAGTAGTCGCACTGTTCTTGCTGGAGTGGAGCGCGGGCTGGGTCGTCGCGGCCGCCTGGACACAGTCGTGGTTCGTCGTTTCGCGCGGCCACTTCAAGATCACCGCCTACTGCACGCTCACGCTGGCCGTGCTGGCCGTGCTGGCATACGACCGGGCGGCGGGGGGCGGGCTGGATCGTGATCTCGTCGTCGCCTTCACGGCCGCGTCCGTCGTCTACGTTCTCGTGCAGTACTCGCGCACGGACTGGCCCGGCGTCGTGGTGGGCGTTGCGGTGTCTGCGTTGGGCGTCGCCGCGCTCGTCGCCAGCGCGATCGAGCTCCCGGGCTGGCCGGGTGGCCTCGCCGGCGCCGCGTTGATCACGGGGATGCTGCTCATGGGGGCGGTCACGAACGGCATGATGCTCGGTCACTGGTATCTCAATCAGCCGGGCCTCAAGCCGTGGGCGCTGGCGCGGCTGACCGGCTTGGGGATCGTCGTCGTCGTCGCCTGCGCGGCCGCGGCGATCGCAGGAGCGGGGCGTCTGACCGCGTCGGAGACGCGCGGCGCGGTCCTTGGGATCCCCGGCTTCGGAGAGTCGTTCGGCGTCGCGTTCTTCGCCGTCGGCCTCGGCCTCCTCGTGTTTACGGGCGCGATCGTGTGGATGGCGCGGCGGTGCGTGCGGATTCGCTCGATCCAGTCGGCGACGGGTCTCTACTACGTCGCGCTCCTCACCGCAGGCGTGGCCGAGTTCCTACTCCTGTATCTCATGGTCAACCCGTGAAGGGCCTCCGCATCGGCGTCTCCTTGCCGCAGTTCACGAGCGACGCGGCAGCCTTCGTCGCCGGCGTCGAGCGCGCGCGCGCGGTGGGTCTGCACTCGATCTGGCTCTACGACCATCTGTGGCCGTTGTCGGGAGGCAAGGACCGGCCGGTGCTCGAGGCGTGGAGCGCGCTGGCGTGGCTCGCCGCGTCGACCGACGACGTCGAGATCGGCACGCTGGTGACGCGCTCGTCG
>DATBND010000135.1:0-11204 GCA_036554505.1 Actinomycetota bacterium
GCCGACGCCGCGCGCCTCGTGCGAGTGTGCGCGCGCCGCGCAGGAGAGGCTGCGGGCGCTCGGGGCCTGAAAGCCGTCGCCGGCAACAGGTGCCAGTTGAGGGGGTCGTGCCGGTGCCGCTAATCCCGTGGGCGAGACGAATCTCAGCCGCGAGACGCTGTCGTCGGTCCTGACCACCGAGCACCCGCAAACTTGTGGGCTTGTTGCTCCTCAGGAGAATTATGGCTTTCATTGCTTCCCGGCGCCATCCCCAGATAGCCAAATACGCCGCTTTTTCCTCCCTCCGGTGACGTGGGTGTCCGTTTTGACCCCTTCTGGGAGGTGCAAGGTCAGTTTTCCGAGCTTGCGCTCGTAGCTGATCTCGAACGCGCGCTCGAAACCGGCCTTCGCGACGGCGCGCAGCGAGGGGTCGTTGTGGCTCTCCACGGCGACCCATAGCCGGGCGACGTCCTCCCCCGCGAGGACCGCGCAGACCTGGTCGAGCGCATACGGGTAGACACCCCGTCCGCGTGCATCACCGCGCGTAAACGATTCGTAGACGTACGCGTCGCCCTCCCCCACACAGACGAGTGAGCGCAGCTCGCGCGTCCACGCGCAACGGGTCGTGACCCAGCTCGCGTGGACCAGTCGCCCGTCGAGCTCGACTCCGTAACATCTCGTCGCGCGCGAGAGGCGAGTAGCGAACGTGGAGGGCGAGTCGGTGCCGATCGCCCGCGCGTACAGCGTTGCGTCCGCCTGCCTCAGGCGCCGGAGCCGAAGGCCCTCTCCCGGCCTCTCGGCTCCGGTCGCGGACGTCGGGCGGACGAGGACGGCGAGGACCTCCTCGGAGGAGATGGCTTCGCTCAGCCGGCCGGTTCCGAGTGACAGCACCTCGCCAAGACCGCGCGCGCGAAGTCGCGTCGTGAGCTTCGAGACGGGTCGTGCTATCCGCTGAGCCAGGGCGACCGACTAGCTGGCGCGGCCGTGGAGACGGGCCTTCCTCTCGAGCTCGGTCAGGCCTCCCCAGATCCCGTACGGCTCCTTGGTCGCGAGCGCGTACTCGAGGCACTGCTGCCGAACCTCACACGTCGCGCAGATGAGCTTGGCCTCGTCCTCGCGCGTGCGCCGTTCGGCCGGGGTCTCGGAGTCGTCGAGCCCGAAGAACACCACCGCGGGGAACTCGAGACACGCCGCGCGTTCACGCCATTCGAGCTCGTCGAGAAACAGCTGAGGGTTCATCCTTGCCAAAGATGGTGGCAGGCGGGACAGCGCCGCGTCAATGGCTTCGCCCTTAGGATGCCGCGGTGCCCGAGGACCTCAGCCGGATATTCAAGGCATATGACATAAGGGGCGAATACCCCGGACAGCTCGACGAGGACGCCGCACGTCGTATCGGCTCGGCGTTCGCCCGCTTCGTCGAAGGCGACACGATCATCGTCGGCAGGGACATGAGGGAGTCCTCGCCGGCGCTCGCCGCCGCATTCGTCGATGGGGTCACCGAGGCCGGGCTTGATGTCCTGGACGCCGGTCTCGTGTCGACCGACGGTCTCTACTTCGGGTCGGGGAAGTTCGACGTTCCCGGGGCCATGTTCACCGCGTCGCACAACCCGGCGCGTTACAACGGACTCAAGCTGTGTCGCGCGAAGGCCGCTCCCATCGGCATCGAGTCGGGATTGACAGACATCCTCCGGTTGGCCTCCGACGTCCCGAAGGGGTCGGGCACGCCCGGCTCCGTCGAGAGCGTGGATCTCGTGCCCGCGTACGCGGCGCACTGCCGGAGCTTCGTCGACGAGTCGCGGTTGCGCCCTCTCAAGGTTGCCATCGACGCCGGCAACGGGATGGCCGGGGCGACGGTGCCCGCGGTCTTCTCGGGCCTTCCGTTCGAGGTCCAGGCGTTGTACTTCGAGCTCGACGGGACGTTTCCGAACCACCCCGCCAACCCGATCGAGCCGGCGAACATCGCCGACCTCCAGCGAGCGGTCACCGAAGGCGGGTGCGACGCGGGCGTCGCGTTCGACGGCGACGCCGACCGCATGTTCCTCGTCGACGAGTCCGGCGCCCCGGTGAGCGGCTCGACGACGACCGCACTCGTCGCGGATCGCCTCCTCGCCAAGGACCCGGGCCAGGCGGTTATCTACAACGTCATCTGCTCGTGGTCGGTGCGCGAGGTGGTCGAGGAGAAAGGCGGCACCCCGATACGGAGCCGGGTCGGCCATTCGTTCATCAAGCAGCTCATGGCCGAGACCGGCGCGATCTTCGGCGGCGAGCACTCCGGCCACTACTACTTCCGCGACAACTTCCGCGCCGACTCGGGCATGATCGCCGCGTTGATCGCGCTCGAGGCGATGTCTGAGGCCGCCGCGCCGTTGTCCGAGGTCCTCCGGCCGTACGAGCGCTACGCCGACTCGGGCGAGATCAACTCCGAGGTGCCCGACCAGGACGGCGCGATAGAGCGGCTCGCCAAGGCGTATTCCGATGGGCGGCAGGACCGCCTCGACGGCCTGACCGTCGAGTACGAGGACTGGTGGTTCAACTGCCGCGCGTCGAACACCGAGCCGCTTCTGCGGTTGAACCTCGAGGCCACCAACGATGACCTCATGTCGGAGAAACGCGACGAGGTCCTGAAGCTGATCAGGGAGGGCTGACAGATGGCGGTGTCGGACGAGCTGCTCGAGATCCTGGTGTGCCCCAACTGCCACGGCGAGGTCGAGTACCTCCAGGACGAGGACGCGATCGTCTGTCGCGGCGAGTGTCGCTACCGGTACCCCGTACGAGACGACATCCCTGTGATGCTGATAGACGAAGCCGAGAAGCCGTGACGACGCTCGACGACCTCGACAGGCTCGCGCGCCTCGACTCCGAAGGAGTGCTCGGCATGATCGAGCAGTTCTCCGACCAGATCCGCCAGGGGTGGGAGCTCGGCCTCGCGACGCCGTCGCTTCCCGACGCCACCGGCGTCGACTCGATCGTGGTCCTGGGGATGGGCGGCTCCGGAGTGTCGGGCGACGTCGTGCAATCCGTGATCGAGCCGCGGCTCCCGTTGAGCTTCCGCGTGATCAAGAGCTACGGGCCTCTCCCCGAGGCGATCGGGCGCAGCTCGCTCGTCTTCGCGGTGTCGTACTCGGGCAATACGGAGGAGACGCTGGCCGCCTTCGAGGAGGCTCACTCGAGGGGAGCGCGCGCGGTCGCGATCTGCTCGGGTGGCGAGCTCGCCGAGCGCGCCGCCGCCTACGGGGTCGCCCACGTCGCCATTCCGCCCGGGCGCCAGCCGCGCGCGTCGCTCGGTTACTTGATGCTCCCGATCCTGGCCGTGCTGCAGAAAGTGGGGCTCGTCCCGAACGCCGACGCGGACGTCGAGGAGGCCATCGCCGTCACCGCGTCGCTCGGCGAAAGGTGCGACCGGGCGCGCAGCGTCTCGGAGAACCCGGCGAAGGATCTCGCGCTGCGGATCGAGGGCAAGGTGCCCGTCGTGTACGGCTCCTACGGCCCTACCGCCACCGCCGCACAGCGATTCAAGTGCGATCTCAACGAGTATGCGAAGACCCCTGCGTTCTGGAACTTCATCCCCGAGCTCGACCACAACGAGATCGTCGGCTGGAACCGCCTCGCGGAGATGACCCGCCATAACTTCGTCGGCGTGCTCCTACGTGACGTCGAGGAGCCGGAGCGCATCGCCCGCCGCTTCGAGGTCACCCGGAGCCTCATCGAGGACCACCTGGCCGAGGTCGTCGAGGTGACTGCCGAAGGCAGGTCACCGCTGGCGCGCGTGCTGTCGTTGATCATGCTCACGCAGCTAGGCGCGATCTACCTGGGCCTCGCGTACGGTGTCGACCCGGGGCCGGTGGACGCGATCGACAAGCTGAAGGCAGAGCTCGCCAAGGCGTGACAAGTCCAAAGGAGCGCAGATGACCGTTGATTCCGACATCCTCGACCCGTCGCTCGCGGGTGAGGGGCAGCTCAAGATCGAGTGGGCGGACCGGCAGATGCCCGTCCTGGCCCGCATCCGCGAGCGCTTCGAGAAGGACAGGCCGTTGGAGGGCATCACGATCGCGGCGTGCCTGCACGTGACGACCGAGACGGCCAACCTCATGCGCACGCTGAGCGCGGGCGGGGCCGACGTCGCGCTGTGCGCGTCGAACCCTCTGTCGACGCAGGACGACACCGCAGCCGGGCTCGTCGAGGGTTACGACATCCCCGTCTACGCGATCCGTGGGGTCGACGACGCCGGCTACTACGGCCATATCAAGGCGGTCCTCGATCGCAAGCCCATGATCACGATGGACGACGGCGGGGATCTCGTCACGATGCTGCACCAGCAGCGCCAGGACCAGCTCGTCGAGATCATCGGAGGGACCGAAGAGACGACCACCGGCGTGATCCGACTTCACGCGATGGAGGCCGCCGGCGTCCTGGGATACCCCGTGGTCGCGATCAACAACGCGCTCACCAAGCACTTGTTCGACAATCGCTACGGCACGGGCCAGAGCGCGATCGACGGCATCATCCGCGCGACTAACGTTCTGTTCGCCGGCAAGACCGTGGTCGTGTGCGGCTACGGGATGTGTGGGCGGGGAGTCGCGTCGCGCGCGAAGGGCCTCGGCGCGGACGTCGTCGTGACGGAGGTCGAGCCCACCCGCGCGCTCGAGGCCGCGATGGACGGATTCCGGGTCCTGCCCGGGATCGACGCTGCGTCGCAAGGTGACATCTTCATCACCGTCACCGGCGACAAGCACGTGCTTCGGGCCGATCACTTCGAGCTCATGAAGGACGGGGCGATCCTCGCCAACGCCGGTCACTTCGACATCGAGATCGACCTGAGCGCGCTGCGTTCTATGTCGCATACGCAGCGCAGGGTGCGCGAGGAGGTCGGCGAGTACACGCTCGACGGGGATCGGCGCATCTACGTCCTGGCGGAGGGCCGCCTCGTGAACCTCGCCGCGGCGGAGGGGCACCCGGCGTCCGTCATGGACATGTCGTTCGCGAACCAGTCCCTCGTCTGCGAGTGGCTCGCGGCCGAGGCGTCGAAGCTCGAGAAGAAGGTCTACGACGTCCCCGTCGACATCGATCGCGACGTCGCCCGCTTGAAGCTCGAGACCATGGGCGTCCGCATCGACGAGCTCACCGCCGAGCAGCGCGCCTACCTGGAGGGCTGGGAGGAAGGCACCTAGCCGATGCTGCGCCGGAAACCAAAAACCGGCGGCGACGAGGAGCCGGCCTCCTTCATCCCTGAAATAGTGACCGTATAGGTCGCAGGACCAGGGAAGAACGCCGATCGACGTTGCGCGGCTCAGTTGGGTCCTTGTCGCTGCCGGGTTGGCTCTTGAGGTGTGTGCTACCCGCCGCCGCCCACCACTCGCGCAACGACAACATTGGCAACATGCAGGGCGTCGACGTGCTTCAGGTCTTGCTCGGCCCTCCGGCGTGCGAGGGGTGCGGCGCTCGCTCCGGAGCCCTGTGCGAGGTCTGTCGCGAGGAGTTGGGCCGCCCCGACACCACCGCACCGATCCCCGGCATAGATCGGGCCCTCGCGCGGTGGGTCTACGGCGGCGCGGCCCGCAACCTGATCCTCGCCCTAAAGCTGCGTGGGATGCGCGTTGCGGCGGTCCCGCTCGTCGCGGCGATGCGCGCGGAGGTCCTCGCCCAGGGGCTCCTGGGAGACGTCGTCACGTGGGTGCCCGGGCGACGGCGCGACACGAGAAGGCGGGGCTACGACCACGCCGAGGCCCTCGCCCGCGGCCTGGCCCGCGCCCTCGGGCTCGATGCTCGCCCGCTTCTCCGCCGGACGACCGACCCGGCCGACCAGACGCAGCTCGGCGCGGCCGCGCGGCGCCTCAACCTCTCCGGCGCGTTCGAGGCCGAGCGGTGCCCGGCAGAGGTCGTGCTCGTCGACGATCTGGTCACGACCGGCTCGACCGCGACGGCGTGCGCCCTCGCGCTCCGGGCCGGCGGCGCCACCACCGTCGAGCTGGTCGTCCCGTGCAGGGCTTAGCCGGGCGCCCACACCGACCGATAAAGGACCTGACTAGCCACTTATGGGGGTAAGGCCGGATAGGCATAATTGCTTAGGGCCTACTGCCTGGTCTTCGGGCTAGACTGCACTAGTCCTGGATCAGTACTCCCCGACGCAAAGGACCGTTCCCCGCATGGCCAAGAGCGCCGGTAGCGCCCCGCAGGAAGACCCCATCCGGGTTCTGATAGTCGACGACCACGCCCTTTTCCGCCGCGGCCTCCAGATGGTCCTCGAGGGGGAGCCCGACATCGACGTCGTGGGCGAGGCATCGGACGGGCACGAGGCGATCGAGCGAGCCGAGAACAGCACCCCCGACGTGGTCCTCATGGACGTGAGGATGCCCAAGCGCTCCGGCATAGAGGCCACTCGGGCCATCAAGGACACGCTTCCCTCGACCAAGATCCTCATGCTGACGATCTCGGACGAGGAGGCCGACCTCTACGAGGCGATCAAGGCCGGCGCCTCCGGCTACCTCCTGAAGGAGATCTCGATCGAGGAGGTCGCAGGCGCGGTCCGGGCCGTGTTCGGGGGCCAGTCCCTTATCTCGCCGTCGATGGCGTCGAAGCTGCTCACCGAATTCGCGACGATGGTCAAGCGGCGCGACGAGCGCACCCAGGTGCCGGGCCCCCGGCTCACCGAGCGGGAGCTCGAGGTCCTCAAGCTCGTGGCGAAGGGCATGAACAACCGGGATATCGGTGCCGAGCTCTACATCTCCGAGAACACCGTCAAGAACCACGTCCGCAACATCCTCGAGAAGCTCCACCTCCACTCCCGTATGGAGGCCGTCGTGTACGCGGTGCGCGAGAAGCTTCTCGACATCAAGTAGCCGAGTCTCGGAATAACGCCCCGGCTTCGGGCATTCTCTCTATCGAGCGAGAGCTCGCGTGGCGATTCTCCGGCGGACGAAACCCTTCCGGGGAAAAACCCCGATAATGGACGGCTAATGGGCCTCATCAAGAAAGTCCTTTACGCAGGAGAGGGCAAGAAGATCCGAGCCCTCGAGGCGATCGTTCCCCGGGTCAACGCGCTCGAGGACGAGACGAAGGCGCTCGACGATGCCGCGCTGGCGGCGCGCACCGTCCAATTCAAGGAACGTCTCGATCAGGGCGAGGACCTCGATGCCCTGCTCCCCGAGGCGTTCGCGGTCGTTCGAGAGGCCGCGCAGCGCGTTATCGGGCAGCGTCACTTCGACGTGCAGCTGATGGGTGGGGCCGCGCTCCACAAGGGGTGGATCGCGGAGATGAGGACGGGCGAGGGAAAGACGCTCACCGCGACGCTGGCCGTCTATCTCAACGCGCTCTGGGAAGAGGGCGTGCACGTCGTCACCGTCAACGACTACCTGGCGAAGCGCGACTCCGAGTGGATGGGTCAGATCTACCGCTTCCTCGGGTTGAGCGTGGGCCTCATCCAGGCGCAGATGTCGCCGGAGGAACGCCGCCCGGCGTACCAGGCCGACGTCACCTATGGGACCAATAACGAGTTCGGCTTCGACTATCTCCGCGACAACATGGTGACCGAGCTCGAGAACCTGTCGCAGCGCGGGCACTACTTCGCGGTCGTCGACGAGGTCGACTCGATCCTCGTCGACGAGGCACGTACCCCGTTGATCATCTCGGGCGCGGTGCAGGACTCCACGCGCTGGTACCAGCAGTTCGCGCGCATCATGCCGCGCCTCAGCACGAACGTGCACTACGAGGTCGACGAGAAGAAGCGCACCGTCGCGGTGCTCGAGGAGGGCGTCTCGAAGGTCGAGGAGATCCTGGGCGTCGAGAACCTCTACGACCACGTCAACGTCGACCTCGTGCATCACCTGCAGGCGGCGCTCCGGGCCAAGGAGCTCTTCAAGCGGGACGTCGAGTACGTCGTCCAGCACGGCGAGGTGTTGATCGTCGACGAGTTCACCGGCCGCATCCTTCCCGGACGCCGTTACTCCGAAGGCCTCCATCAGGCGATCGAGGCCAAGGAGGGCGTGCGCATCAAGGAGGAGAACCAGACGCTCGCCACGATCACGTTGCAGAACTACTTCCGCATGTACGAAAAGCTGTCCGGGATGACCGGTACCGCGCAGACCGAGGCGGCGGAGTTCGGGCACATCTACAAGCTCGACGTCGCGATGATCCCGACCAACCGCCCGATGATCCGTGACGACACGCAGGACCTCATCTACAAGACCAGTGAGGCGAAGTGGAACGCGGTTGCCGACGACCTCGCGGCGCGCTACGAGAAGGGTCAGCCGTGCCTCATCGGCACCGTCTCCGTCGAGAAGTCCGAGCATCTCTCACGCGTGCTGTCCAAGCGCGGGATCCCTCACACGGTCCTCAACGCCAAGCATCACGAGAAGGAGGCGGCGATCGTCACGCAGGCCGGCCGGCTCGGTGCCGTGACCGTCGCGACGAACATGGCCGGTCGAGGCGTCGACATCATCCTCGGCGGCAACCCCGAGGGCATGGCTCAGCAAGAGATGCAGATGGCGGGATGGGACAACGACGCGTATCTCCTCGACCTCTATCCGCCCGAGGACCGAGCTCAGTACGAGGCCGAGTTCCAGCCTCTCTACGAGAAGTTCAAGGAGCAGACCGCGGGCGAGCGGATAGAGGTCGTCGAGCGCGGCGGGTTGTACGTGCTCGGAACCGAGCGTCACGAGTCGAGGCGTATCGACAACCAGCTGCGAGGCCGGTCCGGTCGTCAGGGCGACCCGGGCGAGAGCCGTTTCTATCTGTCGCTCGAGGACGACCTGATGCGATTGTTCGCGTCGGATCGCATCGCCGGAATGATGGAGCGTCTCAAGATCCCCGACGACGTCCCGATCGAGGCCAAGCTCGTGTCGAGGGCGATCGAACGCGCTCAGACGCAGGTCGAGGGGATGAACTTCGAGATCCGCAAGAACGTCCTGAAGTACGACGAGGTCATGGACAAGCAACGCCAGGTAATCTACGGCGAGCGCCGCAAGATCCTCGAGGGCGAGGACTTCCACGACCAGGCCCTCGAGCTCGTCACCGACGTCATCGAGTCCGCCGTCGCGCAGAATGCGAATCCGGATCTCGCTCCTGACGAGTGGGACTGGGATCAGCTGTTCGCGCACATGCGCGAGATCTACCCGACGAGCCTCAAGCCGGGCGACTTCGATCCTCAAACGGTCGAGTACGCCGAGGTCCTGCAGGCGTTCCTCGAGGACTCGGTCAAGGTCTATCAAGCGCGCGAGGAACAGCTCGGCACGGAGCAGCTGCGCGAGATCGAGCGTCTCGTGTTGTTGTCGGTCATCGACAACCGGTGGCGCGAGCACCTCTACGAGATGGACTACCTGCAGGAGGGCATCGGGCTGCGCGCGATGGCGCAGAAGGATCCGCTCATCGAGTACCAGCGCGAGGGCTTCGACATGTTCGTCGCGATGCAGGAGTCGATCAAGGAAGACTTCGCTCGTTACATCTTCCACGTCGAGGCCGTGCGCGAGGACGAGCGCCGCCAGCCGACGCGCATGCGCGAGGAGCGCCGTCAGATACCCATGGCCCAGATGCAACCCGCGCCCCCCGTCGCCGAGGACGGCATGGCGGCCGGAAACGGGGCCGGTCAGCCCGAGGGCGCGGCGGTGGCGGTCGAGCAGGCGGTGTCGGACAAGATCCCGCGCAACGCCCCCTGTCCGTGCGGCAGCGGGAAAAAGTACAAGCAGTGCCACGGCCGCCCGGGGGCAGCCGCCCTCTAGACGATCGCGGGGTTCTCTAGGCGACGCCGCGGTCGCTTCGCCTAGTCCCACTTCGCGATTAGCTATCTATTTGTCCGTTTCGGTGATACCGTGAGTAACGAGCGGCTGGAGTTGTCGCTCGTGAGATTTGCTCTTCCGTTCCTCCTTCCAAGATCGTCTCGACGATCGCTGTGTCTCCGAGGTGCTACGGGTGACCAGGTCTCCCCACATAGATGGCTGAGAGATGCCATGGGGAAGGAGCCGAACGATGTCCACCACAGCCACCAGGCTGAACGCGCGCGCCCCTATCGCCGGCGACGCGCCCGAGGTACCCGGCACGGTCACCTTGCAGGGCAGGTCGGTCGCGTGGCAACGACGCATCGTCCTGCTCGTCACGGTCGGGCCCTTCCTGGGCGTGGGGCTCGCAGTGTGGACGCTATGGGGGCGGGGCTTTCATTTCTCCGACCTCGGCATCTTCCTCGGCCTCTATCTCTTCACCGGCCTCGGCGTCACAGTCGGGTTCCATCGCCTGTTCACGCACCGGTCGTTCGAGACGAAGCCGTGGCTGAAGGCGCTGTTCGGGGTCGCCGGATCGATGGCGATCGAAGGGTCGCTCATCGCGTGGGTCGCGGATCACCGACGTCACCATGCGTTCTCCGACAAGCCAGGTGACCCGCACTCTCCGCACCTCGAGGACGGCGAGGGCGTGGGGGCCGTGCTGAAGGGACTGTGGCACGCGCACATGGGATGGCTGTTCGACGCAAAGCGCACCGTCCAAGAGCGGTGGGCGCCGGATCTCCTCAAGGACAAGACGGTTCGCCGCGTCAGCCGCTTGTTCCCCGTGTGGGCAATCACGTCTTTCGCCCTGCCCGCGCTGCTCGGCTTCGTGATAACGCAGTCGTGGCTGGGCGCGTTGACCGCGCTGCTATGGGGTGGGCTCGCCCGCATATTCCTGCTGCATCACATCACCTGGAGCGTCAACTCCATCTGTCACTTCTTCGGTAAGCGTCCGTTCGAGACCACGGACTACAGCACGAACAATTGGCCGCTGGCCGTCATCTCGTTCGGCGAGTCGTGGCACAACAACCATCACGCATTTCCGTCCTCCGCCGTCCATGGCGTCGGCAGAGGGCAGTTCGACATCAGCGCTCGGGTCATCGGGATGCTGGAGAAGCTGGGGCTCGCGTGGCGAGTGAAGCGCATTACACGTGCGCAGTTACTCGACAAGCTCGCGCGCGCCGGCATGATCCAGGTCCCTACCCGAGGGCTCGGCTAGGGGGGGAGGTGTTTTCATGACAACTGGAACAGTTAAGTGGTTCAACGATGCCAAGGGGTACGGGTTCATCACTCCTGCAGACGGGTCGAAAGACGTGTTCGTTCATCACTCCAACATCCTGGGCGACGGCTTCAAGTCGCTTGCCGAGGGTGCGACCGTGGAGTTCGAGGAGCGGGCCGGACAGAAGGGCCCCGAGGCGGTGAGCGTGCGGGAGACCGCGCAATAGCCAACTCGATTCACGACAAAGGGCGCCGGGAAAC
>DATBND010000143.1:0-19605 GCA_036554505.1 Actinomycetota bacterium
CATCTGTCGCATCGCGCAGATGGCACGCGCCGTCGGGATCCACCTGATCGTCGCCACGCAGCGTCCGTCCGTCGACGTCGTCACCGGCGTTATCAAAGCGAACATCCCGTCGCGGCTGGCGTTCTCGGTCGCGTCGCAGCAGGACTCGCGCGTGATCCTGGACCAGGGCGGCGCCGACAAGCTCATCGGTCACGGCGACATGCTCTATCTACACGCGAACTCGTCGAAGCCCCGACGCATCCAGGGAGCGTGGGTCACCGAGAAGGAGATCTCTGCGGCGGTCGGTCACACGCGCCGGCAGGGCGACCCCGAATACATAGAAGGGGTTACGACCGAGGAGCCCGGGACGTCCCCGACCTCGGGAGGAGGCGACGGCGGTGACGAGCTGTTGCAAGAGGCGCTCGAGCTCGTCGTTCGCTCTCAGCTCGGCTCGACGTCGATGTTGCAGCGCAAGTTGCAGGTTGGTTTCGCGCGCGCCGGCCGCATCATGGATCTGCTCGAGCAGCGGGGGATCGTGGGCCCGTCTCAGGGGTCCAAGCCGCGCGATGTCTTTATGACCGTGGAGGAGCTCGAGGCGTCGCTGCAGGGGGCGGACGTCCCCTCGTAGAGGTCGCTTCGTCCGTCGAAGGGACGCGGCCGCCCCTATGATTCGCGCGCATGGTTGCGTTGCGGCACGGCAAGCTCAGGGCACTATGGATCGGCGCGTTCGCTCTGGTGACGGTGCTCCCGTTGCTCACGAGCGCGCTGGCGCGTCCCGTCGCGGCGCGCAACATACGCACGAGGCCGAACATCCTCCTGTTGCTCACCGACGACCAGACGATGCGGTCGCTCGAGCACATGCCCTATCTGTCGTCGCAGCCCGAAGGTAACTGGGTCTCGTTCGAGCGCGCCGTCATCTCGACTCCGATGTGTTGCCCGTCCCGGGTGACGATCC
Organism: Actinomycetota bacterium; assembly: GCA_036554505.1. Lineage (GTDB taxonomy): Bacteria > Actinomycetota > CADDZG01 > CADDZG01 > WHSQ01 > DATBND01. Next base: position 935 of record DATBND010000143.1, read on the forward strand.
TGACCGGCCAGTACTCGCACGAGCACGGAGTGATCTCGAACAACGGACGGAAGTTCGACGACGACGAGAGCCTCGCGGTGTGGCTCGATCGGGAGGGTTACCGAACGGGCCTCATCGGCAAGTACCTGAACGAGTATCCGTTCGGCCGAGGCGAGACCTACATCCCGCCCGGGTGGGACTACTGGAACGCGGTCCTCGACAGCGGCAACGAGGCCGACTACTACCGCTACAGCATGAGCGACAACGGCACGGTCAGGACCTACGGTTCGGAGCCGCAGGACTATCAGACGGACGTGCTGACGAGCGACGCAGTCGACTTCATCGAGTCGGGCCCTCCCATCCGACCGTTCTTCCTGATGGTTTCCTATCGGGCGCCGCATCGGGCGGCCGATGGTGGCGCTGCGATCCCCGCCCCCCGTCACGAGGGCGCGTACGAAGACCTTGGCTTCGAGTTGCCGCCGAGCTTCAACGAAGCCAACGTCGCGGACAAGCCGAGATGGGTCAGGAAGCTGCCGGAGCGGAACGCCGGCTCTCAGATCCGCGCGTATCGCGCCGAGGCCGAGTCCATGCTCGCGGTCGACGAGTCGGTCGCCACTCTCATGGACACCTTGTCGGACCGGCGCGCTCTCGACAACACCGTCATCGTGTTCATGACGGACAACGGCTACGCTCGCGGTGAGCATCGATGGGTCACGAAGCAGTGCCCGTACGCGCCCTGTTACCAGACGCCGCTTCTCATTCGCTATCCCGGGGCGGAACAACGGACCGACGCGCGCTTGGTGTCGAACGTCGACATCGCTCCGACACTCGCCGACGTCGGGGACGCGACCCCACAGCTCCCCCAGGACGGGAAGAGCCTCGTCCCGCTTCTCACGGGGAAGGACGGTCCGTGGCGAGACTCCGCGTTGCTGGCGTGGCGGGCGCGGCGAGGAACGATCCCCGCGTGGTGGTCCATCCTCACGCGCAGGTGGCAGTTCACAACGCTCGCGAGCGGCGAGCGCGAGCTCTACGACGTGAAGAAGGACCCTTTCCAGCTTCGGAACCTGGCCTCCCGCCGCGGTTACGGGGACGTGCGTCGCTCGCTCGAGAGACGTCTGCGCAAGCTCAAGCGCGCGCCGTAGCGCGGCTGGCTCCGCCGCCGGCCGGATGAACGCTCGGGTCGCTGCTCCTATACTCGGGGGTTCAACTTCCCTGCAAGCACAGACATCGGAGCGCCTTGAGCCAGCCCACCACGATGGGGGCCTACCTCCGAGCGGCTCGGCGCAGGCGCCGGGTGAGCATCGAGAGGGCCGCCGAAGACACAAGGATCAGAGCCGACTTCCTCATGCGCATGGAGTCGGACGAGTTCGACTTTCTCGCGCCGGCGTACGTGCGCGGCTTTCTCAAGACGTATGCGCGCTTTCTGCGCGTTGACCCCGATCCGTTGCTGGCCGAGTTCGACCACCGCTTCGGCACCGGCCGCGTGAACACCGCGCAGATCCTTGCCCACGACCGGTCCGGAAAGGTCCCCAAGGAGCGCCGGCCTCTCAGCAGTTGGACGGTCGCGGCGACCGTCGCGGCGACGGGGCTGATCGCGCTGTTTCTCATCGGCGTCGTAAGCGGCTCCGAAGAGCCGCTCCCTCAGGTTGCGGCGCGCGACACGAACACGCCGGAACCGACGCGGACGCGCGCGCTGAGCCCTGTCTCCCCCCCGTCGACGTCACCGACTCCGGTCGCTCCCGAGGAGGAGGCAATCGCGCTCGACCAGGAGATCGACGTCGAGCTCACCGCTACGACCGCGCGTTGCTGGGTGGAGGTGCAGGTCGACGGCTCGGCGGCGCCCGCGTACAAGGGGACGCTCGAGATCGGCGACGTCGAGACGATCCACGCAGACAGCGAGATGAGCATCGTGCTCGGCTACGCCGCGGGCGTCGAGCTGACGGTCAACGGGCACAACCTGGGCGCGCCGGGCGGGCCGGGAGTGCAGACGATCCATCTTCCGCAGGACCTCGACAGCCTCGTCAGCGGTTAGCCAGAGCCACTCGATGAAGTCGTTACCGCGCGTCGCCATAGTCACTCTGGGCTGCCCGAAGAACTCGATCGACTCGGAAGGCCTCGGAGGGATGCTGGCCGGGGCCGGGCACGACCTGGTCCCGGATCCCGACGACGCGGACGTCGTCGTCGTAAACACGTGCGGCTTCATCGATCCGGCGCGGCGCGAGACCGTCCAGGAAGTGCTCGATCTCGCCGAACTGAAGGAGACCGGCGCGCTGAAGGGACTCGTCCTCACCGGTTGTCTCGTGGCGCGCTCGGCGGACGAGCTCGCCGCGTCCCTGCCCGAGGTGGACGCGCTGGTCGACTTCGACGCGTACGCGCGCGTCGCCGAGATCGTGGAGGGGGCCGCAACGGGCACGCTCACCGAGCGCGTCTTCGGCTCCCCGGGCACGCGCTTCGACCCGGCATGGTGGGACGCAACTATCGCGGCGAGCCCGAGGCTCCGGTTCGGTCGTGCGCCGTGGGCCTATCTGAAGATCGCCGAGGGTTGCGCTCGCGGGTGCACGTTCTGCGCGATCCCTCTCATGCGCGGCAAGCTTCGGTCGCGCGCGCCCGAGGTGATCGAGGCAGAAGCCCGCCGCCTGGTCGAGCTAGGCGTCAGCGAGGTCTCGCTCGTCAGCCAGGACTCGGTCATGTGGGGAAGAGACACGGGGGACGGCGATCTCGCGTCGCTGCTCCACCGGCTCGAACGGATCGACGGGCTCGAGCGCCTGCGACTGATGTACCTGCATCCCCAGGGCGTCACCGACGCGCTCGTGGACGCGATGTTGTCGTCGAGCGTCGTCGTGCCCTACTTCGACCTGTCGCTGCAGCACGTGGCCCCCGGTGTCTTGCGCGGGATGGGGCGGTGGGGCGACCGGGCGCGCTTCGAGCGGATGATCGATCGGATGCGCGCGGCCGACCCGAGCGCCGCGATCCGATCCACGTTCATCCTCGGTTTCCCCGGCGAGACCGACGACGACGCGGCCGAGGTCGCGTCCTTCGTGGAGGACGTGGAGCTCGACTGGATCGGGGTGTTCACCTATTCGAGAGAGGAAGGAACCCGGTCGTACGAGCTTCCGGAACAGGTCGAGCCCGAGGTCGCGCGCGAGCGCGCCGACCGGGTCACCGCGGCGTCCGAGCTCACCATGGCGCGCCGGGCCGAGACCTATGTGGGCCGGACCCTCCGTGTGCTCGTCGAACGGCTGGACGTCCCGGCCGCTCTCTGGATCGGCCGCTCTCACCGCGAGGCCCCCGAGGTCGACGGCGAGATCTCGTTCGAAGCCGGGCCGACGACGCGCGTCGGCGACTACCTCGACGTCGACATCACCGGCACGGACGGAGCCGACTTGATCGGTCGCGCCGCACCCGTTCGTACGCGTTGAGCGCGACCTAAGCGGCCGAACGCGGGCGATACGCTCGGCCCCCATGAACGTCCCGAACTCGATCACGGTCGTGCGCGTCTTCATGGTCCCCGTGTTCGTGGCGCTCTCCTACAAGGACTCGACGGCGTCGGCGGTGTGGGCGTTCGTCGTGTTCTTGACGGCATCCTTGTCGGACTTCCTCGACGGCTACCTCGCGCGTAGGAACGGCACGGAGTCGCGGCTGGGGCAGTTCCTCGATCCGCTGGCGGACAAGCTGCTCGTCGGTGCCGCGCTCGTCGTGCTGGTGGACACGCGCGCGTTTCCGTTGTGGGCCGCAATCGTCATCGCCGCGAGGGAGATCGCCGTCCAGCTCCTTCGGACCAGCATCGTGCAGCGAGGCGGCACGCTCCCAGCAAGCCCCGCGGCGAAGCTGAAGACGATGATCCAGATCCTCATGGTGGGTTGGTGGCTTCTCCCGTGGAGCGAGGTCAACGTCGGCCACTGGGCGCTTCTCGCGAGCGTGCTGGTGACGACGCTGTGGAGCGGGTACGAGTACTTCGCCCATGCCGGACGGATCAAGGAGGCGGCGCACTGAACGCGGAGATCATCGGAGTAGGGACCGAGCTGCTGCTCGGCCAGATCGCGAACACGAACGCGCAACGTATCTCCGCCGCCCTTGCCACCATCGGCGTCGATGTGTTCCGTCACGGAGCCGTGGGCGACAACCTCGATCGCGTCGTAGACGTCATTCGCGAATCGGCAGCGCGCTCCGACGCGGTGATCGTCACCGGGGGGCTCGGCCCGACTCCCGACGACCTGACGCGCGAGGCGGTGGCGGCGGCGTTCGACGCGCCCCTCGAGCGCGATCCCGAGCTTGCGGAGTGGATCAAGGAGGTCTTCGAGCGGCTCGGGCGCGCGATGCCCGAGGACAACCTGCGACAGGCGGATCGCCCGCGCGGCGCGTTGTCCATTCCCGCGGAGGGAACGGCTCCCGGGTTCTGGATCGAGCACGACGGTTGCATCTTGTTCGCTCTTCCGGGCGTGCCGTGGGAGATGGAGGCGATGCTCACGAAGAACGTATTGCCGGAGCTCCGGGCACGCTCGGGCGACGCCGCGACGGTCAGCAAGCAGATCCTCGTCGCCGGGCTCGGCGAGTCGCACACGCACCAGAAGATCGCCGACATCGTCGATGCGCAGAGCAATCCCACCATCGCCTATCTCGCCGGCGGGGGAGTCGTGCGCGTGCGACTGACCGCGAAGGCGTCCTCGGACGCCGATGCCATCGCCGTCATCCGCCCGGTCGAGGAGCAGATAAGGGGTCGGCTCGGGGAGGCGGCGCTCCCGGGCAACCACGGCACCGTGGCCGAGGCGCTCGCGGAACGGCTTCGGGAGACGGGGATCACGATCGCCGCGGCCGAGTCGCTGACCGGAGGACTGATCGGTGCCGAGCTGACCGCCGCGGGCGGGTCGAGCGACCTCTTTCGCGGCTCGGCGGTGTGCTACACGACGGAGGCAAAACGCGACGTCGTGGGCGTTGCCGAGTCGATCCTCATGGGGCCCGGAGCGGTCAGCGAAGAGGCCGCGGCCGCGCTTGCCGAGGGCGCGGCCAAGCTCTTCGGAGCGGATCTCGGTGTGTCGGCAACCGGAGTCGCGGGTCCGTCCGAACAGGAGGGCAAGCCTGTCGGCACCGTGTACGTCGGCGCGTCGTTCGGGGGCCGCACCGAAGTCCGTCAGATCCGGGGTTACGGCGACCGCGACAACATAAGGACGATCGCGATGAACGCGGCGCTCGAGCTCGGCCGGCGCGCGCTCGCCGGTGCCTGATCCTTCGCCGTCCGGCGACAGCGCGCGCGTCCGTCTGTTCGTCGCGGCCACGATCCCCGATGAGCTCCTGCAACGACTAGCGCGCTCGTCCGAGCCGCTGCGACGCCGGTGGCCGGCGGCGCGCTGGACCGACCCCGCGAATCAGCACGTGACGTTGAAGTTCCTCGGTTGGGCCGACGCCGGGATGCTCGACGACGTCCACGCCGCATGCCGCGCGGTGGCAAGCGCGAACGCTCCGGCAAAGCTGTCGCTCGGCGAGCTCGGGGCCTTTCCGAGCGCGAGGAGAGCGCGTGTCCTCTGGGTAGGCCTCGAGGATCCCGCCGGGTTGCTCGCGCGCATCGCGCGCGGGCTCGACGAGTCCCTCGAGCCGCTCGGCTTTCCCGGGGAGAAGCGGGCCTTCACCGCGCACCTCACGCTGGCGCGCATGAAGACGCCGGTCGGGGTGGGGGAGTGGCCCGACGTCGAGATCGATCCGACGCCGTGGACCAGCAGGACGGTGACCCTGTTCCGCAGTCACCTGTCGCCGAAGGGCGCGCGCTACGAGGCCCTCGACGAGATCCCGTTGGGAGGCAGCGCATCCGGGGGTTGACGGGAAACTAGGTAAGCAGTAACTTACGGTAAGTGAAAGCTTACAAAGGTTCCCACGAGCGCTGCCTCGCCGCCCTCGGCGACCCGACCCGGCGAGCGGTCTTCGAGCTGTTGGGCGACGGCCCCCGGTCGGTCGGAGAGGTCGCGGCGGAGCTTCCCGTCAGCCGCCCCGCGGTGTCCCAACACCTGCGGGTGCTGAAGGACGCGGGGCTCGTCGTGGACCGCGCCGAGGGCAACCGGCGTCTCTACGCGCTCAACCCCGGGGCGCTCGACGAGCTGCGGGGCTATGTGGAGTCGTTCTGGACGCGGGCGTTGGCCGGCTTCAAGGAGGCAGTCGAGAGCACGAGGAAAGGAGAGGCGAGATGATCGGGACGATCACGCCTATCGAGATCGAGATCACCGTCGCGGCCTCCGTCGAGGATGCATTCGCGACGTTCACCGGCGACATCACGTCGTGGTGGCCGTCTGCGACCCATTCCGTCGGCGAGGAGCGCGTCGCCGAGGTCGTGATGGAGCCGCGCACGGGTGGCCGGCTGTTCGAGCGCTGGGACGACGGCACCGAGCACGACTGGGGCGAGATCCTCGAATGGGAGGCGCCGAATCGCCTCGTGTGCTCGTGGCAGCCGAACCCGGAGCGCCCCGCGGCGACCGAGATCGAGGTCACGTTCGAGGGCGTCGACGGCGGCACCCGGGTCCGCCTCGAGCACCGGGGCTGGGAGCGACTGGGCGAGCAGGGACCCGGTCAGCGGCGCGACTACAGCTCCGGCTGGGCCCCCGTGCTGGAGGGCTTCGCCCGGCGCTGCGAGGCTGGGTCCGCGGACCGGGGCTAGGCCGCTCCCTACGGAGAAAGCCCTCGAACACCGATATAGGTAGCGACCGATTTGCGCCGGGGCCCGGGTCCGCCGGGCTCCCGGTGCGCGCGTTAAGAGAGAGACTGGGAGTCATGGAGACACGTCACGAGCACGCGGGGGAGCACGTGCACGACGGACATGCCCACGACGGACATGACCACGTGCACCACGCCGACATGGATCCCGCGCGCCGGGCGGGCCTGCTGAAGCGCGCGCTCGGGCTCGAGTACTTCTCGCTCGCGTGGAACGTGCTCGAGACGGTCGTTGGGCTGGTCGCCGGCATCGCCGCGGGGTCGGTCGCGTTGATCGGCTTCGCGCTCGACTCGGTCGTCGAGTCGTCGTCGGCCGCGGCACTGGTGTGGCGGCTGCGCAACGAGGGCCGCGCCGGCTGGACCGCGGAGGAGATCGAGAAGCGCGCGGTGCGCATCGTCGCGTGGGCGTTCTTCGCCCTGGCCGCATACGTCGGCGGGCACGCGATCTTCGACCTCGTCACGGGCAGCCGGCCGGAGGAGAGCGTTACGGGGATCGTCCTCGCGCTCGTGTCGGTCGTCGTCATGCCGCTCCTCGCCGCGCGCAAACGCGCCATGGCGAAGGCGCTCGACAGCCGCGCGCTCGCCGCCGACTCGAGCCAGACGTCGCTGTGCACGTTCATCTCGGTGTTCCTGCTCGTCGGGCTCGGTGCGAACGCGTGGTTCGGATGGTGGTGGGCAGACCCGGTCGCCGGCCTCGCCATCGCCCTTCTCGCCGCGCGCGAGGGCCGTGAGCTGTGGACGACGGAGCACTTCTGCGCCTGTTGACCACGCCGCACATGCGTGGCCGCCTCGCGATCGTCGCGGGAGCCATCGCGCTGGCGAGTTGCGGGGGTGAGCCCGGGGGGGTTCCCGGAGCCGACCTCCCCGCGTGCGCCGGCCCGCTGCCGGCCGACCGAGCCGTCAAGGGAGTGCCGTCGGACTTCCCCATACCCGCCGGCGCGCTCTTCGTGGAGAGCGAGCGTGCGGGCCCGTCGGTGATCGTGCACGGCTTCTACGACGGCGAGATCGGCGAGTCGTTCGACGCGTGGAGGGCCGCGTTCGAGGACGCGGGCTGGACGATCACGAAGGACGAACGGGAGATCGTCGACGCGGAGGTGTTCTTCGCTCGCGGCGAGGCCAACGGCCAGGTGAACATGTTCGCGGAGTGCGCGGGGCGCACGAGGCTCACGATCACGATCCGGCCGAGCTAACGGCGTAGAGGAACCCCCGCGATCGCCACGGCTCCGCCGAGTGTGGAACACGCCAAGCTCTCTGACGATCGCGGCGTCGCCTAAAGGCGTAGAGGAACCCCCGCGATCGCCACGGCTCCGCCGAGTGTGGAACACGCCAAGCTCTCTGACGATCGCGGCGTCGCCTAACGGCGTAGAGGAACCCCCGCGATCGCCACGGCTTCGCCGAGTGTGGAACACGCCAAGTTCTCTGACGATCGCGGCGTCGCCTAAAGGACGCGCTTCGTGGGACGCTGAGACCCGTGGCGCGCACAGAGGTGACCGGCCAGAGGACCTCGTGGTGGCGCATTGCGATAAGCGCCCCCGGTACGACCTCGCCCGACCGTTCGCGCACCATGATCGGGCTGGGCGTCCTCGTCTTTCGCTGGGTGGGACTGACGTGGATGGCAGTCCTCGCGGCGACTACCTCGGCACCGTTCCGCCGCCCCGTCCTCGTCTGGGCGACGATCGGGCTCGCAGGGATCTGGACGGTGTGGCTGACGGCGTCGCGCAAGCAATGGAGCCATGCCGCGCTGTGGATCGACTTCGCCGTGTGCGCGTGGCTCATCCTCGCGTCCGGCCTCGTCATCCCGGAGGGCGAGATCGTCGCGGGGCGACCGTTCTTCGCTACGGGCTATCCGCTCGCTGCGGTGTTGATGTGGGGCGCCGCGGGGGGCCCGGTCGCCGGGTTGACCGTGGCCGCCGTCCTCGGGGTCGCGCTGGTCTTGACGCGCCCTCTCAACGGCATCGAGCTCGGAATGCTCACGGGGTCTCAAGTGCAGAACGTGACCGGCGCGGTGCTCAACTATCTCGTCGCGGGCGCGGCGATCGGGCTCGTGTCGCGCTTGCTCGAGCGCTCGGGCCAAGCCGTGGCGGAGGCGAACGCCGAGCTCGTGCGCGAGCGCGAGCGCGCCGCGCGACTCGCCGAACGCGAGTCGCTTGCCCGCCAGATCCACGACTCGGTCCTCCAGGCGCTCGCATACGTACACAAGCGTGGGCTCGAGCTCGGCCGCTCGAGCTCCGTGCGACCGTCGGAGGTGATCGAGCTCGCTCGCCTCGCCGAGAAGCAGGAGGCCGAGCTTCGCCAGCTCATCTCGCGCGAACCGCAAGAGGCGCCGACGGGGCTCGCGTCCCTTCGCGACGCGTTGGAGGGCGCGGCCCGTGACAGCCTCGCGAGCAACGTGACGGTCAGCGCGGTCGGGCCCATCTGGCTGCAGCGCGCCGCCGTGGAGGAGATCGCTGCCGCGGTACGACAGGCCCTCGAGAACGTGGCCCACCACGCCGGCGCGACGAAGGCGTCGGTCTTCGCCGAGAACGACAACGGGCTCGTGACCATCTCCGTGCGCGACGACGGCAAGGGCTTCGATTTCGACGAGGAGTCGTTGAAGAGCGCAGGCAAGGTCGGCATCCTTAAGAGCATGCGTGGGCGAGTCGAGGATCTGGGGGGCCGAATGACGATCGTGAGCGCGCCCGGACGCGGGACCGAGATCGAGTTCGTGGTGCCCGGAGAAGGCCTTTCGTGACGCAGCCCATCCGGGTGTTGATAGTCGACGACCATCCGATGTGGCGCGACGGCGTCCGCGCCGATCTCGAGCGTTCCGGCGTCGCGGAGGTCGTCGGCGAAGCATCCGACGGGGGAGAGGCGATAGACCTTGCGCGCGAGGCGATGCCGGAGGTCGTGCTGATGGACCTTCAGCTGCCGACGGTCTCGGGCGTGGAGGCGACCCGCCAGATCGTCGGCGAGTCACCGCACGTGCGCGTGCTCGTTCTCTCCGCGTCGGCCGAGGAGGCCGACGTCCTCGAAGCGGTGAAGGCGGGCGCGTCCGGCTACCTCCTCAAGAGCTCGAGCGCGGACCAGGTGACGGACGCGGTCGTGCGTGTGCGCGAGGGGCAGCCCGTGTTCACCCCGTCGCTGGCGGGGCTGGTCCTCGACGAGTTCCGGCGCATCTCGACGAAGGATCCCGGCGAGCCCGACCTCACTGCACGCGAGAACGAGGTCCTGAAGCTCGTCGCGAAGGGCTATACCTACAAGGAGATCGGCGAGAAGCTCTTCATCTCCACCAAGACGGTGCAGAACCACGTCCAGAACATCCTCACGAAGCTGCAGCTGCGCAAGCGCTACGAGCTCATGCGCTACGCGATCCAGAAAGGGCTCGACCGGGCCCCCGAGTAGCGGTTCCTGAAGTACCCAGTCGATCTGGGTCGTGCGCGCCCGGCAACGGGTCGTTTGCCGTCTATGCCCGCGCACCCGTCCTTTCGATGATGGATTCGTAAGGCGATCCCATCGAAAGGACACGGGCATGCTTCTCCTGATCGGAATCGTTTGCGGGGTTCTGCTCCTCGTCTACGCGCGCAGTGAGAGGCGCCGCGGCTGGTACGCGCCGACCGAGATCGAGTCCGCCGCGCACCTGAGGCACGCGCGCGTGCTGAAGGTGGTCGGGTGGGTCCTGATAGTGCTGTGCGTCGCGATCCCGCTCGCGTTCGTCGTGCTGTGGACGTTGTTCCCCCCGACCTTCACGTTCTAGCCGGACGCCTCGCTGGTGGACAGCGCTGGGATCTCCGATGGATGACTTGGGCCAGCTGGTCGGCCTCTCGTTCGTGGGCGCCATGCTCTACGCGCTCTACGGCGTTTGCGTGGTCGTGCAGGCCGCCATGCGCGTCGTGGTGAGGTGGCTGACGGGTCTCGAGCACCCTCGGCGCCCGCGTCCTCGTTTCCTCCATGTGGCGAGCCTCAGCTGCACGGTCCTCGCCGTGGCGCTGATCGCGTACGCCTTGTACGTGCTCGCGACCACTCCCGTATGGAGCCTGTTCGAGTGAGCGTTAGAAGCCCGTCGCGGGCGCTGCGGCGCATCGAGGCCCTGCTCGTGGCGCGGCGCGAGATCGTGACCTGGGCGGCGGTTGCCGTCAGCGCGTTCGCCGGTGCTGCCCTCGCGGTCGGCGGTCTGACCACTCACTACGGCTGGTGGTTCCTCGTGCCGCCGCTCGTGCTGGCGCGGCTCGCATTGAACGCGTTGGACAGGAGCCTCGGGCGCGCGGCCGGGAAGCGACGCTCCGGCACTTAGTCGCTCCACGCGCTGCGAATGGCCGGAGGAACCGCGCGACGCGCGGGTGGCGGCTGAGCCGCGCTGGGCGCGTCGGAGCCGTCACGGGGTCTCGTCACGCTCGGTCGTGCCGCGCTTGTTACATTGCGGCGTCATCGAAGGCGGCGAAAGGAAATGCGATGAGGGCAATGAGAGTTGGGCTTGCGGCCGTGCTGGCGTCCGGCGCGCTGATGCTGGCGGCGCCGCCGGCGTCGGCGTGCGAGCCTCCGAAGAGCTGCGGCAGCTGTTGGGTCAACAAGGACATCCCCGAAGACCCGACCACGCTCCCGGACCCGCGGCGGATCGTCTGGGTGGAGTGCCACTCCTAGAGACCTTCTAGGGCTATCTCGGGGGGCGGGCCGGACCACCGGCCCGCCCTTTCCGTTTTCGGGGACGAGAGGCGTGGGCCACACACGCCTCGGCCCGACCCGTCGGAGCATCCGCCCGAGCGGCCTTCCCCCGAGGTGGGCTCGGGCGTAGAATCACAGCCGGGTAACTACGCCGGGGTAATTCTCGGGAAATCCGCTCGCTATCGAACGTACGTTCGTAAAGTTGTCGCACCCCGTCTCTAGGGTCGGCAACGACGGGACCACGAACCGCAAGGGAGGAATTCAGTGGCGAGCATCAGGCAGCGCAGGGACCTCGTGACCGACACCAGCCGTGACGTCGCGGGCCGTGACGCCGCGCTGCAGGACGCGCTCCTCCAGATCGAGAAGCAACACGGCAAGGGCTCGATCATGCGCCTCGGCGACGACGGCTCGCGGCTAGGTGTCGAGGTCGTGACCACGGGGTCGCTCGCGATGGACCTCGCGCTGGGCGTCGGCGGCCTTCCGCGCGGCCGGATCGTCGAGATATACGGTCCTGAAGGTAGCGGAAAGACCACGGTGAGCCTCCACGTGATCGCCGAGGCCCAGAAGGCCGGGGGCCTGGTCGCGTTCATCGACGCCGAGCACGCGCTCGATCCGACCTACGCGAAGGCGCTGGGCGTCGACATCGACAACCTGCTGTGCTCCCAGCCCGACACCGGCGAGCAAGCGCTCGAGATCGCCGACACGCTCGTGCGCTCCGGGGCGATGGACGTGATCGTCGTGGACTCGGTCGCCGCGCTCGTGCCGCGCGCCGAGATCGAGGGCGAGATGGGCGACTCGCACGTTGGGCTTCAGGCACGCCTGATGTCGCAGGCGCTGCGCAAGCTCGCCGGCAACGTCAACCGCTCGAAGACGATCCTGATCTTCATCAACCAGATCAGAGAGAAGATCGGAGTCATGTTCGGCTCCAACGAGACCACCCCCGGGGGCCGGGCGCTGAAGTTCTACTCGTCGGTCCGGCTCGACGTCCGGCGCATCGACTCGCTGAAGGACGGGGCCGAGATCGTGGGCTCGAGGGTGCGCGTGAAGGTCGTCAAGAACAAGGTCAGCGCGCCGTTCCGCAAGGCCGAGTTCGACATCCAGTACGGCTTCGGCATCTCGAAGGAGGGCAGTCTCCTGGACGTCGCGATCGACGAGGGCATCGTGCGCAAGTCGGGGGCGTGGTTCATCTACGGCGACGACCAGCTCGGCCAGGGCCGTGAGAACGCCAAGGCCTTCCTCGCCGCGAACGCCGACATCGCTACGGAGATCGAGCTCAAGATCAAGGAGAAGCTCGGCCTCATCACGGCGAGCGAGGACGGTGACGAGCCGGCGGACGTGACGGCGAGCGTGGGCGAACGGGCCGAGGCGAGTGTCATCGAGCTCGATCCGCGCGACTGACTCGCCCGGGCCCGCGCTGCCGGGCCTGGAGCGGGGGGCCGCCGGCGGCGCGCCGGAGGACGAGCTGCGCGCGTGCATGGAGCGGGCGGGGCATCTCCTCGCCCGCCGTCCTCGCAGCGAGAAGGAGCTGTCCGACCGGTTGATCGCGGCCGGCTTCGATTCCGAGGTCGTCGCCCGGACGCTGCAGCGACTGCGCGAGCTCCGTCTCGTAGACGACGCCGACTTCGCCAGGAGATGGGTGGAGGAGCGCTCCACGACCAAGCGGCTCGGCCGCCGGGCACTGATCTCGGAGCTCAGGCTCAAGGGGGTCGACGTCGGAGCGGCGGAGGCCGCGCTCGACGGGGCCGGGCTCGACGAGGAGGCCCGGGCGATCGAGCTCGCCGCCTCCCTCGTCGGGAGGGTCGCCCGTAAGCCGCTCGAGCGCCAGGCGTCGTCGCTGTGGCAGATGCTGCGCCGAAAGGGCTACTCGAGTGAGGTCGCCCAGGTCGCCGTCAAGGCGGTGCTTCCCCCCGAGGGCTGGGACTGAGCTCAGCAGGTCGGAGCAACTCCGGCAATTGGTGACATCGCTTGCTTCGCAGGCGTACCATTAGGGGGTCACAAGCTAACAAGAATTCCCAAAATGGCACGACGAACAAGCGAGATCAGACTCTTGAAACTGTCCTTGTCGCCTACCGGCCCATCCGAGATCGCGACGCGCTCATTCAGCGTGTCGCCACTAAGAGGAGCCTCTACGGCTCGAATGACTCGACCGCTTAACCGGTAGCCGCACAGGTATCGCCGTTCGCTCGTGCCGGGCAGTGGCCCGGTGTCACCGCGCCACTGTGGGAACGGCGCTAGTGCGCCGTGGACGCAGCCCGGCGCTCTCGAGCGCCGTCAAGCGGCCCGGCGCCGTCGCCGCTGAAGGCGAAAGGAGCGAACGATGGAGATCGTGATCGGTCTCGTCATCGGCGTTCTCGTGGGTGGGGGCATCGGCTACTTCGTCCGTCAGATGATGGCCGAGAACCAGGTCAACTCCGCGGAGGCACGGGCCAAGGCCCTGCTCCAGGAGGCGGAGAAATCCGCCGAGTCCGCGAAACGAGAAGCGCTGGTCGAGGCGAAAGACGAGATCTTCCGCATGCGTAACGACGCCGAGTCGGACCTCAAACGCCGGCGGGAGGAGATCGACAAGAAGGAAGACCGCATCTCGCAGAGGGAGTCGACGTTGGACTCCCGAGCCCTGTCGCTCGACCGTCGCGAGCAGTCGATCGAGACGAAGGAGGGCGAGATCACCCGGGCCCGGGAGGAGATCAACCGGATCGGCGAGCGCGCCCGCCACGAGCTGGAGCGCGTCGCCGGCATGACCTCGGGCGACGCCAAGCAGGCCCTGATCGAGCAGATCGAAGACGAGGCCAAACGCGACGCGATGTCGATCGTCCGGGACATCGAGGCACAGGCCCGCGAGGAGGGCGACAAGCGTGCCCGCAAGATCATCGCGATCGGCATGCAGCGGGTCGCCTCCGAGCTCACCTCCGAGTCCACCGTCACGACGGTCACGCTCCCGAACGAGGACATGAAAGGCCGGATCATCGGGCGGGAGGGCCGCAACATCCGGGCGTTCGAGGCGGCGACCGGGACCAACCTCATCATCGACGACACCCCCGAGGCAGTGGTGCTCTCGTGCTTCGACCCGATCCGGCGCGAGATGGCGCGGCTGACCCTCGAGAAGCTGATCGGGGACGGCCGCATCCAGCCGGTGCGAATCGAGGAGATCCACGAGAAGTCCAAGTCCGAGGTCGAGCGCGAGATCAGGGAGGCCGGCGAGTGGGCCGTCCTCGAAACCGGCATCACCGACATGCACCCCGAGCTCGTGCGGGTGCTCGGTCGCCTGAAGTTCCGGACTTCCTACGGCCAGAACGTGTTGAAGCACGTCGTCGAGGCGTCGCACATCGCCGGGATGATCGCCGGCGAGCTCGGCATCGACCCCGCGATAGCCAAGCGGGGCACGCTGCTGCACGACATCGGCAAGGCCGTCACGCACGAGGTCGAGGGAAGCCACGCCATCATCGGCGCAGAGATCGCGCGCCGTCTCAAGGAGTCGCCGGCGGTCACCCACTGCATCGAGTCCCATCACGGCGAGGTCGAGCAGCGCACGATCGAAGCCGTCATCACCCAGACCGCCGACGCGATCTCGGGCGCGCGCCCGGGGGCCCGGCGCGAGACGCTCGAGACCTACGTCAAGCGGCTCGAGCGGCTCGAGGCGATCGCGAACGAGTTCGACGGCGTCGAGAAGGTCTACGCGATGCAGGCCGGGCGCGAGGTCCGGGTGATGGTCAAGCCCGAGGACGTGGACGACCTGCGGGCCGAGGTGATCGCGCGCGATATCGCCAAGAAGATCGAGGAGGAGCTCCAGTACCCGGGCCAGATCCGCATCACGGTCATCCGCGAGACGAGGACCTCCGCCTACGCCAAATAACAGCCGGCCCACCGACTTTTGTGCCTCACAGGACGCTGAACGTCCGATACGGCGCAAAAGTCGGGGGCTCGGGGACGACCTAGACTGATTCGGCCATGAGCACGACGACGAAGACCTACTACCTGCGTACGTTCGGGTGCCAGATGAACGAGCACGACTCCGAGCGCATGGCCGGGATGCTCGAGGCAGAGGGCTATGCGCCCGTCGACAGCCCGGAGGACGCGCAGGTCGTCCTGTTCAACACGTGCTGCATCCGAGAGAAGGCCGACGAGCGCCTCTACGGCAACCTCGGCCACATGAAGTCGCTCAAGGACACGCGCCCCGGCATGCGGATCGTCGTCGGCGGGTGCCTCGCCCAGAAGGACCGCCACGTGATCCAGGAGCGCGCGCCGTACGTCGACGTCGTGCTGGGCACGCACAACCTCGCGAGCCTTCCGCGACTGCTGCGCGAGTCCGAGAACGGGCCGAGCTTCGAGATCCTCGAGCAGACGGAGGTCTTCCCTTCGGCGCTGCCGGCTAGGCGCACCTCTCCGTGGCACGCGTGGGTCTCTATCTCGATCGGATGCAACAACTCGTGCACCTTCTGCATCGTGCCGGCGGTGCGCGGACAAGAGGTGTCGCGCCGGCTCGGCGACATCGTCGCGGAGGTCGAGGGCCTGGTCGACCAGGGGGTCAGCGAGGTCACACTGCTGGGCCAGAACGTGAACTCCTACGGACGCGACCTCGACGGGACGCCGATGTTCGCGTCGCTGCTGCGGGCTCTCGACGAGGTCGAGGGCCTGGACCGCATCCGCTTCACGAGCCCCCATCCCAAGGACTTCAGGGCCGACACCGTCGCGGCCATGGCCGAGTGCAGATCGGTGTGCGAGCACATCCACCTGCCGGTGCAGGCGGGATCGGACCGGGTGCTCAAGCGCATGAAGCGCGCCTACACCCGCTCTCGCTATCTCGAGAAGGTGCAGATGGTGCGCGACGCGATCCCCGACGTCGCGATAACCACCGACATCATCGTCGGGTTTCCTGGTGAGACCGAGGACGACTTCGAACAGACGCTCACTTTGGTCGAGGCGGCGCGCTACGACGCCGCGTTCACGTTCCAGTACTCGAGCCGGCCCATGACCGAGGCCGCGTCGATGGACGGTCACCTTCCGAAGGGGGTGGTGCAGGCGCGTTACGACCGGCTCATAGCGCTCCAGGAGTCGATCTCGCTGGAACGCAACGAGCGCGATGTCGGACGCACTCACGACGTCGTCGTCGAAGGCCCCTCTAAGAAGGACGCGGCGCGGCTCACGGGCCGCACGCGCACGAACAAGCTCGTGCACTTCGAGTCCGACGGCGCGGAGGCCGGTGATCGTCGCACCGTAACGATCACCCGTGCGCACCCCCACTTCCTGGAGGGGCTCGTCGTGGGAACGACAGACCGCCGGCGCGGCTCGTTGTCCTTGCCGCTCGTGTCGACGGGCTCCGCGTGCGCGAGCTGCGGCTGAGTTGATCGTCCAGGGGGCAATCCTTCCCCACGCCCCGTTGCTGAGCGTGCCACCAGGGGGTCCCGAATGGGAGCCCGTGACGCGCGTCACGGCCGCGATCCGCCGTCTGAACGTCGCAGCCCCCGCGCTCGTCATCCTGTCTCCCCATGGGCCGCACACCGGGGTATACGCGCGGGGGAGCGCCTCACTGCGCGGCTTCGGCTTGAGTGAGCCCCGCTTCAACGCGCCGGTGAATCACGTGCTCGCGGTCGAGCTAGCCAACGCGTGGGGACAGCGCCTCCTCGACGACGAGCTCGATCACGGCATCGTCGTGCCCCTCACGCTGACGGACGCGCGCGCGATGGTCGTCGCCGCAACCATCGCGGAGGACACGGACCCGTCCACCGCCATCGAGCAAGGGCGGGCTTTCGCCAGGGCGCTCGGCGCGATCCACGCGCCGGTCGTCTTCGTCGCGAGCGCGAACACGGGAGCTGCGCTGTCCGAGCGCGCCCCGCTCGGTCACAACGCGGAAGCCGTCGACGCGGACCGGAGGCTCGTCGAGTGGCTCACCACCGGCGAGGGCGACGCCGACTCGGTCCTCGTTGACGTCGCCGAGTCGGGCGGGTCCTGTGGCGCCGGGCCTCTCGCGGCGTTCGGCGATCTCTTTCCGGGCCGCGCGAGCGTGCAGGCATACGAGAGCCCCTTCGGGGTCGGTTACCTGGTGGCCACCGCCGCCTGAGCGATGGACCGAACGAAGGTCGCTGCGATCGTCGGGCCGACGGCGGTCGGCAAGACCGACGTGTCGCTCGACGTCGCCCGAGCTCTCGATGCCGAGATCGTCTCGGTCGACTCGATGCAGGTGTACCGGGGCATGGACGCCGGGACCGCCAAGCCCGGTCCTCACGCGCGCGCGGCGGTCGTGCACCACTTGATCGACGTCGCCGAGCCGACGCACGACGTGACCGTCGCGGAGTTCCAGCGCGCCGGCCGGCGCGCGGTCGAGGAGATCGCGGCGCGCGGCAAGCTGCCGTTGCTGGTCGGAGGCTCCGGTCTCTACTTCCGCGCGCTGGTCGACGATCTCGAGCTCCCGCCGCGCTCGGAGGCCGTGCGCGCGGCCTTGGAGAAAGAGGCGCAATCCGTGGGGCCGGAGGGCCTGTACGAACGCTTGCGTGCGCTCGACCCGGGCGCGGCCGCTCGCATCGAGCCGGGCAACGCGCGCCGCATAGTGCGCGCGCTCGAGGTGATCGAGGTAACGGGACGTCCCTTCTCGGACAACCGCTCCTGGGACGACTACTCCTCGATCTACGAGCTCGCGATCGTGGGGCTCGAACGTGCGCGCGCCGACCTCGTCGCGCGCATCGATAGCCGGGTGAACGAGATGCTCGAGCGCGGGCTGGTCGAGGAGGCTCGCCGCCTAGAGGAACGAGGCATGAGCCGTGCCGCGCGCCAGGCGCTCGGCTACCGGCAGGTCCTCGACGCAGGGCCCGATGCGTCACGCGACGAGTTGAGGGCGGCGATCGTCAAGGCGACCGCGCGCTACGCGCGCCGGCAGATGTCGTGGTGGCGTTCCGACCCGCGCATTGCGTGGCACGACGCCGGCTCCGACGACCTCGCGACCGGCCTCGTTGCCTACTTCCGAGAGGCATTGCGGTTACCGTAGAGGCATGAGATTTGCGAAATACGAAGGGATCGGGAACGACTTCGTCATGCTCGCCGACCCCGACGACCGGCGCCCGTTGACCCCGGCGATCGTCCGCCGCCTGTGCGATCGCCGTTTCGGGATCGGCGGTGACGGGGTGATCCGGGTCGTACGCCGGTCCGGCGGCGCCGACTTCTTCATGGACTACGTCAACTCGGACGGATCCATCGGGGAGATGTGCGGCAACGGCATCCGTTGTCTGGCCGCGTTCGTGCGCGCCGAGGGGTTGACCGATGCCACGACGATGGAGGTCGACACGCGCGCCGGCGTGAAGACCGTGGAGATCGTCGGTGACGACGTCCGCGTCGATATGGGCGCGCCGATGTTCGAGCCGGCACTCGTTCCC
>DATBND010000013.1:0-3074 GCA_036554505.1 Actinomycetota bacterium
CCCACTTCCCGTCGTACCCGAGGGCCCGAGCTCGCATCGCCATCTCCCGGAAGCCGTCGAGGTCCTTGATCAAGAGGTACGGGCCGTCGATCGCCTGGAGGCCGGCGTTGCGCGCCGCCACCAGGATCGTCTCGAGCACCCAGTGCCAGTGGTCGGCGGGATAGCCGGGCATCGGGAGGCCGGCCGTGACGGTCGGGAGGCCGAGCGATGCGCTCATGTCGGCCGGGCCGAAGATGAGCGTCTCGAGACGGTCCGACGCGTGCGCGATCTCGTAGACGTTCTTCAACCCCGTGGCGGTCTCGATCTGGGCCTCGATGCCGATCCGCTTGTCGAGCCCGGTGTTGGTCTCGATCATGCGCAGCATGTGGTCGACGAAGTGGACCTCGTGGGCGTGCTGGACCTTCGGCACCATCACGCAGTCCAGATACGTGCCGGCGTTCTCGACGATCGTCTTCAGGTCGTCGGCCGCCCACTGCGTGTCGATGGAATTGATGCGAACGACGACCGTCTTGCCGGTCCAGTCGTTGTTCTTCAAGGCGTCGATGACGTTGCCGCGCGCCTCCTCCTTCGCGAGAGGCGCTACCGAGTCCTCGAGGTCCATGAAGACCATGTCGGCGGGAAGCGTCGGCCCTTTGGCCAGCATCTTCGGGCTCGAGCCCGGGACGGACAGACAAGACCTTCGTGCGCGCAACTCGTGTCCTCCTTGGTCGGTCGGCGTGCGCCTATTCGACGTAGCCGAGGCCCCTCAGGTGGTCCTCGATCTCTCCCTCTTCATCCGGGGTTAGCCCGGTGTCGTCCGCGGCCCCGGCGCCGCCGTCCGCACTCTCGTTCACGGTCAGCTCCACGCCACTCCCGACCAGCGTCTGCAGGACCCGCCCGTCGCGCGGCACGCCGCTCGGTACACCCAGCGCGGCGAGGGCGGTCGGCCCGAGGTCGATAAGCCGCGCCTCCTCGGTGAGGGGGCCCGGCGTCACCTCGGGACCGGTCGCGACGATGACTCCCTCGAGGCGGTGGTCACCGGAGAGCCAGTCGGCCGGCTCGACCATCCCCTTGGCGTGCGTCAGCGAATAGCGAGGCGCGGGAACGAGCAACAGGTCGGGGGCGACGTCCAGGAACTTCCCGGAGAGCACCTCCTCTTTCCGGTAGATCTTGCCGATCGGCGGCGAGCCCGTGTCCGGATCGCGGAACGAGTCCAGGGCCGCGGCGACCTCGTCGCGCACCTTCTCGAAATCGCGCGGGTCCACCGTCCCGCCCGGCTCTCGTCCCTTCAGGTTGACCGAGACGCCCTCGCCGGTCGAGACGACGCTCGTGTACGCGCGCGTCTTCGACCATTCGATGGGCGACGCGGGGATCGAGATGCGGCCGTGCAGCTTGAGGAGGTC
Source organism: Actinomycetota bacterium (assembly GCA_036554505.1). Lineage (GTDB taxonomy): Bacteria > Actinomycetota > CADDZG01 > CADDZG01 > WHSQ01 > DATBND01. The sequence continues at coordinate 1,383 of DATBND010000013.1, forward strand.
GTAGATCCGCCGGGCGATCCGCCGGCCAGGCCCCCACCGGACGAGGTTGAAGGCGAACGAGCCGCGGCCGAACTCCAGATATCCGAGGTGCTGCAGCACGCGGTCCATCGTGCACGCGCGGGTGCACGCCTGGTGGCCGTGGTCCGACATGAAGATGACGAGGTCGTCGTCGTTCGTGCGCTCGAGCAATCTCGCGAGGCCCTCGTCGAGCTGCTGGTACACCGCCCGGGTCTGCTTCCCGACGGGCGTGTCCTTGAGCTCCTCGTACTGCGGATGATCCGGCGAGATGTACTCCATCAAGCAGTGCTGGATGCGGTCGGTCGACACGTAGACCAGCACGCCGAAGTCCCAGTCGGTCGTGTCGAGGAGGTACTCGAACGTCTTCTGGCGCTTGGCGGTGATCGCCGCGGCCTCCTCGAGGAACGCCTCGGGCCGGTTGCGGAACGTCGTCCAGCTCATGCCGTTGACGGGGAAAGGCGCGTGCTGGTCGAGCTCCTGCTGGAGCTCCACCGGATGGGTGTACGAACGGCTAGCCGGGAGGACGCCTCCGCCGATGACCTTCCCCTTGATGTTCGGGGTGGGGAACGTCAGCGGGATGTTGATGGCGAGAGACGTCTTGTCGGCCGCCGTGAAGTCGTCGAAGACGGTCCGGGCCTTGATCGAGCGGTAGGTGACCGGCAGTCGCTTCGACGCGCCGGGCTTGTGCTCGAGGATGTCGAACACGCCGTGGCCGGCGGGGTTGAGGCCCGTCATGAACGACGGCCACGCGCACCACGAATGAGACGGGACGGTGGACAGGCAATCGCCGTGCGCGCCCCGCTCGATCAGCGCGGCGAGGTTGGGTAGCTCACCGGCATCGAGCATGGGCTGCAGGACTTTCCAGTCCGCGCCGTCCCAACCGATCATGAGAACTCGTTTGGGCATGGCTGGCAGGTTAGCAGGGGGAGACGCCCCTACCGCTCGCCCGGTCAGTCGTCGACGGAGCGGGCCTGCGCGAGCCGGTGTGCGCGCAGCGCGAGCTGCATCCGAAGCTTGTCCTCGGGGTCCCTCAGGGAATATCCGGTCAGTCGCTCTATCTGTTTGAGGCGATACGTAACCGTGTGCGGGTGGGCGAACAACGTCTCACCGGCCATCTTCACGCTCCCGTCGCACGCGAAGTACGCGGCGAGGGTGCGCACCAGCTCGCCTTTGCGGCGAGCGTCGTAGGAGAGGAGGGGGCCGAGCATCTGGTTGACGAAGCGGTCGACCAGCCCCGGATCGGACCTGAGGAAGTGATAGAGGAGCACGTCGTCGAAGTGGAAGACCGATCCGCCGAGGTCGAGCGCGATCCCGATCTCCAGCGCCTCGCGCGCCTCGAGGTACGCGCGCCGGATCCCCTCCAGCCCCGGCTCCGGGCCGCCGGTGCCGAAGCGCCAGCCTCCGCCGAGCTCGACGACGAGCTTCTCCGGAACGATCGCGGGGTCGGCGAACGGATCCGCAGGCAAGAGCGCGATCGTCTGCTCGCCCTTCTGCAAGACGATGGGATCCGCGCTCGCGAACGCCGCGGCCTTGCCCGCCGCCGCCGAGACCGCCGTCTCCTTGTTCGTGTTCGTGTCCGGGCCCACGCCGACGAGCGCGACGTAGCTCAGTGAGAGGTCGTAACCGAACGTGTGTGCCCGGCGAAGGATGTCCTCGGGGGACGCGTCGGTGCCG
>DATBND010000195.1:0-3798 GCA_036554505.1 Actinomycetota bacterium
CGCCGGAGCCCGCTCGTTGCTGGCGGAGCTCGGATGGTTCGGCCTCGCCCAACTGCAGTTCGTCCTGGATCCCGACGGGCGGCACCGCTTCATCGACTTCAACGGCCGCATATACGGATCGATAGCGCTGGCGGCGCGCGCGGGCGTCGACCTGGCCGGCACGTGGGCGGCGCTCGCCGTCGGAGAAAAGCCGGACGGAGGGGACGCCCGCCCCGGGGTGCGTTTCCAGTGGTTAGAGGGCGATCTCAAGCGGGCCGTGCTCGCCGGGCCGCGCAGGTTCGTGCCGGAGCTCGTCGGTGCCATCCGCTATGGAAGAGGTGCTGCGCACTCGGTCCTCTCGGCGCGCGACCCCATGCCCGCGATCCGTTACGCGGGCACTCTTCTGGCGCGCGGCGCCGGCAAGGCAGTCAGCCGAGCACGACGCGGCGCCGGATCCCGATCGTCTTGAGCGCGAGTCGCAGGGCGCCATGTCGCGGCGGCGCCGCGAACCTCGGCGCCGCGAACCGTCGCCATGGCCCGGGCACCCATCCAAATGCAAGGTCATAGCCGGCGCGCGCGACGGCGCTCATCTCGCGTTCGCCGTAGAGCCCGAAGGGATACGCAAACGTCGTGCAAGGCGCGCCGGTGATGACCTCGATTTCGGCGCGCGATCGCTGCACTTCCGTCTCGAGCTCGTCCTCGGTCAGTCGCCGGAGGTCGGGATGGGTCATCGAATGAGACGCAAGCTCCATGCCTCCGTCGTGCAACGCGGCCGCGTCGTCGCGCGTCATCAGCCGTCCCGCGTCTCCGGCGACGTTCTCGTGTTGCCGTCCCCACAAGCCGGGACAGACGTAGAACGTGGCCGGCACGCCGAGGTCCTTCAACGCCGGCATCACGGTCGTGAGGCCGTCGCGCCATCCGTCGTCGTAGGTGAGAACCGCGGTCTGTGTGCGCGGCGTGGGGTCGGCCGCGAGCTCTCCTGCGGTGACGAACCTGTAGCCGCGCCTCTTCAGCCAGCGAACGTGGCTCTCCATGTGGGCGGGCGAGGTGACCAGCCGCTGGGGATCGGCGTCGTCGTCCACCTCACCGATGGCGTGATAGCAGAGGACGAGGGGATTCGGGGGGCGGTGCAATCTCACCCTTCGACACTAATTCGTGTGCCGCGGCTCGAGGATCGGAGACCGTTAGGTTGCCGCCATGAGTGACGGTCTGAACGTCGCCCGCCGGATAGCGATCAATGCCGCGCTGCAAGCCGGCGGTGAGATCGTCGGGAAGGTCGCCACCCTCGCCCTAACCGTCGTCGCAGCGCGCGAGCTGTCGCGTGATGCCTTCGGTGCGTTCGCCTATGCCCTCGCGTTCGCGCCGCTCGTGGGAGTCGTGTGGTCGTGGGGCCTCGGCGTCCTGTTCATCCAGGAGGCCTCGGAGAGCCCCGACGAGCTGCCTCGCCTCTACGGCGAGTTCATCTTGCTGAAGGTGTTCCTGACGATCCCGACCGTGGTCGTCTTCGGCGTGGTCGGCGCGCTGTTCCGCCCCGACCGGGGCTCGGCCGTCGTGCTGATCGCCGTGCTCGTGGCATGGGCGATCAACTCGTTTCGAGAGGCGAACGTCTCGGCGGGGATCGCGCGTCAGCAGATGGTCGGGGTGACCCTCGCGCAGGTCGTCGATCGGATCTCGTCGGCCGCCCTCGGCATCGGCGTGCTACTGCTCGGCATGGGCGTCGTCGCCCTGAGCATCGGCTTCCTGGCCGGGTCGCTCGCCGGTTACGTCGCCGCGCGCGTCGCAGTGCGCAGGCTCGGCATCCATCTCGATCTCCGCGCCGTACAGGTCAAGAACCTGTTCCCGATGCTCAAGCGGTCCTTCTACATCGGCATCGACAACATGGTCTCGTCCCTTCTGTTCCGAGTCGACGCGTTGCTCCTTGCCGCGTTCAAGGGAGACGCCGCGTTGGCCGCGTACTCGGTCGCCTACCGGCTCCTCGAGACCGTGATGTTCGTGAGCTGGGCGGTCACGCGCGCGTTGTTCCCGGCGATGAGCGCGGGCGGACCTCAACGCGTGCGCAAAGGGCTCGAGGAGGGGATTGCGGGGATCGCCATCCTCTACATCCCCTTCGGCGTCGCGCTCGTGATCGAGGCGGACCGCTTGATCCCGTTCATCTTCGGAGGCAATTACGGCGACGCGTCGGCGACGGCCGCGCAGTGGCTGGCGGCGGCTCCGCTCTTTCTCGGAATGTCTTACCTCGCGGGATACGGCCTCCAATCGCTTGCGCGCCCGCGCGCGGTGTTCCTCGCGAGCCTCTATGCGGCCGTCTTCAACCTCGCGCTGAACCTCGTGCTGATCCCGCGCTATTCCGGGACGGGGGCCGCGATCGCAACGACGAGCGCGTACGCGCTCGAGACGGTCGTATCGCTGTGGATGCTCCGGCCGGACATCGGCTGGCCGCGTCTGGGGCGCCGATTGGCCGCTCCGATGCTGGCCTCGGCGATAATGGCGGCCGTGATCATCCTGCTTCCCGGCCATGTCGCAGTGGTCCTCGTCGCGGGTGCAGCGGTTTATTTCGCGACCTGGCTCTCGGTCGCCAGGCGCCTCAATCCCGAGCAGGTCACGTTGCTGAGGTCTCTGCTGCCGGGGCGACGTTGATGGCGGACGCATATCCCGAGATGCCACCGGACCGCGCAGGCACGTCCACCGCCGGCGCACGCGTGTCGGCCGTGATCCTGGCGCACCAGCGCCGGGATGCTCTTGCGACGGTGCTGGACAAGCTCGAGGAGCTGCCCGTCGACGAGATCGTCGTCTACGACAATGCCTCCACCGACGGGACCGCCGAGATGATCCGCGCGCGCGGTGACGAGACGATTCGCTTGATCGAATCTCCGGAGAACGTCGGGTTCGCCGGGCGCAACGACGCGGTGGCCGTCGCGCAGGGCGATCTGCTGCTCATGCTCGACGACGACGCCTATCCGTTGCCCGGCACGGTAGAGCGGCTCGTCGCCGCCTTCGACGAGAACCCCGAGCTTGCGGTTGCGGGCGGGCTCGTGATCGAGCTGGAGCGCGGCCAGGTCGCGAAGAAGGACGAGGCCGGGACGTTCGACTGGTTCTTCCGCGGCGGCAAGAGCACCGAGATACCTCCTGAGGGCGCGCCGGTGTTCTTCTTCCCCGAGGGCGCGTGCATGATCCGACGAAGGGCGTTTCTCGAGATCGGTGGGTTCTTCGGCTCCTTCTTCTTCGCCGGCTCGGAGGCAGACCTGACGACGCGGCTCCTCGGGCGAGGGTGGGACGTTCGCTACTTCCCCGACGCGCCGTTCCACCACATGCGCGCGTCCGAGGGGAAGCTGGACCTGTCGGTCGTGCTGCGCTACCGCGTGCGCACTCAGATCTGGTACTTCTACCGTCACTTCCCCTGGTACCTGGCGCTCGTCCGGATACCGGCGTACCTGCTGTTCGACTTGTTGGAGTGCACCTACCGGCGGGTGCCCGGCTCGTGGGTGGCCGGCGCGAAGGCAGCGTGGACGGAGCGTCGACTCGTGCGGGGGACGCGAACGCCTCTTCCTCGATCCGTCATCCGTCGCGCGGAGATGAACCGCGGGCGCGTCCACCTCCATCTGCTGTGGGCTCAGATCGCGCGCCGCGCCGCTCTGCTTCGACGAAGAGCGAGCTGACTACTGCGCGACTGTGACGATCAGTCTCGGGCGCAGGCTCGTCGCGCCTTCGCGCGACGAGTAGTCGGCTCCGTTGTTCACCGTCGAGATCCCCATCAAGCTGACGCGGCCGTCGCCCGTGACGAGGGGAGTCACGTCGAGCTCGTACCAGTTGCCCACCGCC
>DATBND010000203.1:0-4117 GCA_036554505.1 Actinomycetota bacterium
AAGGCCCCACGACCCGTCGGCCCGTTGCACGACGAACTCGAGATGGGGGGACTCGGAGAACGGGAGCTCGTGCAGGAACTCGATACGAAGCCCGGTGGCGGCGAGCGCCGACACGACTCCGCCGAGCGTGTACGGCCATCCGTACACGACGAAGTCCTCGTTGACCTCCTCGCCGGTGTAGACGATCGGGTCGTCTCCCGGGAAGTAGCGGTTGGTGATCTTCGGGTCGACGATCCCCCGCGACTCCTCGAACACGAGCGGGAACGGGTGGTACTCGGCGATGTAGAACGTGCCGCCGGGCGCGAGGAAGTGCTCGATCACGCGCGCCCACCGGTCGAGATCCGGGAGCCACGCGAGCACGCCGAAGGACGTGTAGACGATGTCGAACGAGTCCTCGAGCACGCCGGGCAACCCGTAGACATCCGATGCGACGAAGCGCGTCTCCGCCAACCCCACCTCGCCGGCGAGCTTGCGCGCCATCGCGATCGACTCGTCGGAGAAATCGACGCCGGTCGCACGCGCCCCGCGCCGGGCCCACGCGAGCGTGTCGAGCCCGAAGTGGCACTGCAGATGGAGGAGCGATTTGCCGGTGACGTCGCCGAGGTCGTCTATCTCGAAGCCCTGCAGGACCTCTCCCCCGGCCCTGAAGTGCTCCAGCTTGTAGAACCCGGGGCTGAACCCCTTGGTGGTCCAGTCGTCCCATAGGGCCTTGTTCGACTCGATGAGCCGTCCCGAGTCGTCGCTCACGACGCGAGCTTCGAGGCCTTCAACGAGAACCACAGCGGCATCTCGCCCTTGTCGACCGGATAGCGCCACGTCCTCCCGTCGCGGGAGGGCTCGAGGAACGGCCGGTCCCACTCCCCCATAGGGTCCTCGCGCAGCAGCTCGATGCACAGGCCCGCGCGCGCCAGCGCGGTGACGATCTCGCCCATCCCGTGGCTCCACCCGAGCTCGAGCTGGTTCTTCACCTCGGCCGCCGGGTCCGCATACGTCCCCGGCACGACCAGCGCGTCCGGCGTGTCGCGATGGAAGTACGGGAAGCGCAGCCTCAGCTCCGGCGCGTGGTCGAACATCTGCAGCACCGGGTGGCCCTCGGTGATGTAGAAGATCCCGCCCGACGCGAGGAAGTGCGCGACGACCTGAGCCCACCGCTCGATGTCGGGAAGCCAGTTCACGACGCCGCGCGACGTGTAGACGACGTCGAAGGTGCCCTCGAGGTGGTCGGGCAAGGAATCGACGTCCGAGCACACGAACTCGGCATCGATTTCCGCCTCGGCCGCGAGCCCGCGCGCTAGCTCGATCGCCTTCTCGGAGAAGTCGACGCCGGTCACGCGCGCGCCGAGCCGCGCCCACGACAACGTGTCCAGGCCGAAGTGACACTGCAAGTGGAGCAACGACTTCCCTGTGACGTCGCCGACGTCCTCGATCTCGTAGTCGCGCAGCGTCACGCCGCCCGCCTTGAAGCCCGCGACGTCGTAGTGGTCGGAGGCTGCATGGATCTCGACGAGCTCGTCCCAGCGCGCGCGGTTGACCTCCAGGAACCGCTCGTTGGTCACGCAGTGGTACCCGGGGCGTTGTCCGCTATCGCGGCGAGGATCGTCTTCATCTGGAACGGCGTGAGGCCCGGATGCTTGCTGAGTATCCGCGTGATCAAACCCGCCATGTGAGGGGCGGCGAAGCTGTTGCCCGTCGTGAGGATGTCGGTCTTGTCGGCCCACGGCACCTTGATGTTGATGCCGGGCGCGCCGAACTCGACCGGCGGGGACGGGTTGTAGTCGAAGCCGAACGGGTCGTCGCGCATGTGCGCCGCGACCGAGAAGACCGACGAGTACTGCGACGGATAGCTCGGCATCTTGATGTTGTTGATCGCCGACACGAGCATCATGTTGCGGAAATACGCCTCGTCCGCGAGCTCGTGGAACATGTCGAAGAAGTCGCGCTTGGACGTGCTCAGGCTCATGTTCGCGACCTGGATGCCGTTGTCCATCGCCCACCGCAGACCGCGCGCGAACACGACGCCCTTTCCGGCGAGGTTCTGGCCGAGGACGCGGATGCTGTAGATCTCCGCCTCCGGAGCGGCGCGGCGAATGATCCCTGCACACGCCGTTCCGTGACCGAACAGGTCCTCGTGCGGTCCCTCGGTCGCCTTGACGTCGTCGGACTCCTCGTCGTACTCGAGCGCAACGGCTCCCGCGATCGGCCCGACGGCCGGGTGCTCGACGTCGATGCCGCTGTCGATTACCGCGACCTTGACCCCGGCCCCCGTCGCATCGCCCCACGCCCATTCACGCGTGATCGGAGTTACGAGGGGGAATGACGGAGCCGGCGCGAGGGCGCCCTCGTCGAATTGCTCCGCCCAGGCGGGCTTAGCCCACGGGGGAGGCATGACGCTCGGCTCTCATCGGCGGCGGCTTCTCGCTCTCAGGTACGTCGCGAACTCGCGCAGGATCCGGATGGCCGCGGACTTCTCCGCGTCGCCAGCTTGCGAGATCTCGTTGAAGTGCGCGGCGAGCTCGGCGAGCTCGGCGTCGGCCCGGCGCGGCTCCTCCGCGATCTGGTTGAGGACGCGCGTGACGTCGTCTTCGTCGGACGCGCTCGCGACGGCTTCGAACAGCGCGCGGCCGAGGTCCGTGAACACGCGCGAGTTCTCGATCGCGAGCGCGGCTTGGCGGGCGAAGATCGACAGCAGCTCCATGTCCTTGCCGGTCCCGGCGGGGTGTCCCTTGCGATCGAGCACGGAGATGGCCCCGATCATGCGGCGATCCGTCTCGAGCGGCATCACGAGGATCGACTTCGGGACGTAGCCGGTGCGCTCGGCGACGTCGCGCGCGAAACGCGGATCGTTCGTCGTGTCCTCGATCGCCATGGGCTGGCCGGAGGTCACGACCCATCCGGCGATCCCCTGGCTCGACGGCATCCGCATGCCCTCGACGTCCTCCCGGCCCTCGCCCGTCGCCACCTGGTACACGAGCTCCTTCTGATCGTCGGTCAGCAGCGCGACCGAGCACGCGGCGGCCTGGAACAGCTCCTTGGCCGCCTCGGTCACCGAGCGAAGCAGCTCGACGTGGCCGGTCGGTGTCAGCGCGGGTCCGAGATCGAACGCGATCTGCGCGACGCGCTCGAGGATGTCGCGCGGCCGATCGCTCATGCGGGCACCTCTTGGGTGAGCCCGGCGGCTTCGGCCGCCGCCGCGAACGCAGCGGCGCGTTGCGAGACGAAGTCCGACAGCATCTTCTTCAGCTTCGCGTCACTCTCGACCAGCCCCGTGAACTCGTCCTTCGAGAGGCTGTAGACCTCCATCGGGGCGGTCGCTCTGACCGTCGCGGTCCGCTCCTCGCCCGTCAACAACGCGTACTCGCCGAAGTAGTCGCCGGTCTTGACGGTGTTGACGCGTCGCTCGACGCGCCCCGTGCGAACCAGGACGTCGGCCTGGCCCTGCGTGATGATGTAGAGCTTTTCCCCAGGGTCTCCCTGGCGCACGACGTCCTCGCCCGGCGCGAACTTCTCGATCATCAACCTGTCCGCGAGGTCGGCGAGCGCGGTCCCCTGCAAGCCGGAGAACATCGGCACCTTCTTGAGCCGCGCGGCCTCCGGCCCGAGGCGTGGCTTCCCACCTGCCGTTGCCGAGCCCATCTGCTCTTCGTACAGCGACTGATACAGGCCACCCGCCTTCACGAGCTCCTTGTGGGGGCCGAGCTCGGCGACCTGACCGCCGTCGAGGACGGCGATGAGGTCGGCGTCGGCCGCGATTCCTAGCCGGTGAGTAATGGAGATCGTCGTGCGTCCCCCGACGACGTGCGAGATGGTCTCCCTGATCTCGGCCTCGGTACGCGCGTCGAGCGCGCTCGTGGCCTCGTCGAAGATCAGGATCGCGGGGTCGCGCAACAACGCACGTGCGATTGCAAGGCGCTGCCGCTGGCCACCGCTCATCCGGACGCCGCGCTCACCCAGGACGGTGTCGTACCCCGCCGGGAGGGACTCGACCAGGCTTTGCAGCTGGGCCTGCTCGGCCGCTGCGACGATCTCGGCGTCGGTCGCGCCCGGCTTGGACATCCCGATGTTGTCGCGCAAGGTCGTGTTGAACACGAACGTCTCCTGGAACACGATGCCGATCTGG
>DATBND010000216.1:0-10105 GCA_036554505.1 Actinomycetota bacterium
GTTGTCGACGGCCTGGACGAAGCTGCCTGCCGGGTGCGCCCTCGGCGCGGCGCGCACGAGCCCGGTCAGCTTGCTCGTGCTCTCGTCCACGCCTTCGTAGGTGACGACCTCGCGGTCCGACGTGCCCGGCTCCATGATCGCCAGGCCGCCGTCGCGGTCGAAGGGAGAGACGTCGTTGACGACCACGCTTCCGCCGGGTGCCGGGTCGCTCTGTGTCACGGCATGGACGAGGTACGCCCCGTCGACCTCCACGCCCATGACGAGCTCCCGTTCGGCTTCGGCGCGCGCCGTCCCGGGGGCGAGTAGGCCCCCGACGATCGTCGCCGCGCACAGCACGGCCATTCGTCTGCGCTTATGTGTGGTCATGGACCCCGGTGTTTGGCTGGACCCTGCATTCGAGTTGACTCTCGTTATATCGGCATCCGTTCCCATAACTTGCCCGAAGGCGAGATGTCGGGTTCGGCCGTTCTGGCCCAATCGGCCCCCGCGGCCCACTAGATTCGCCTCAAACCGCGCTCTGAGCGCGCTTGGGCTACAACCTTCGCCCGCGCCAAGCCCGGGCGGCTTACGCACCCTTACGATTGGTCCCGCCGCGGGCGTGGTGAAAATGGCAAACACGCCGGTTTTAGGTGCCGGTGCTCGAGAGAGCTTGGGGGTTCAAGTCCCTCCGCCCGCACGACCGCCGGGGTGCCGCATGGGCGAATCCGGCCCCCGTGGAAGGACGGGGCCGGGCGGGGGCGAACCTAAAGGGGACGAATCGGCTCGGAAGGGGGCGTAGTGCGCCGGATCCAGACGATGCTCGTAGTGCTTGCGCTCGTTGCCGGCGCGCTCGCGAGCTCCCCCGGCGCCACCGCCCAGACCACCGTCCCGATCAGCTTCCTCGGCGCGGGCGAGCGCTCGGTCGGCGGCGGGACCGAGGACGCCACGGTGGTGGCCGTGATCGACTTCAACTTCGTGCCGTATCACTGGGACTTCCTCGCCTCGAAGATGCCCCAGGCCCTCGATCGCGACCGCTCGAACGACCTCCCGCTCGCCACCGCGCCGCACAAGTGGCTTCCGGGCTTCCCCAACCCCAAGAAGGCGTTCGCGTCGTACGACGCGTTAGACCTGACCCTCGACGAGAAGAACCCGGACCAAACCGTCTCGAGTCTCGACACGATGGACGCGCCCAAGTGGGAGAAGGTCAAGACGAGCACCAAGAAGGAGATCCACTACTACTGGATGCCCGATACGAAGGTGATCGGGGCCGTCGAGTTCGGGCCGAACAAGATCCACGGGACGCCGAGCGACCACGGCACGGGCACTACGAGCGTGTCGGTCGGGAACATCCACGGGACGTGCCCCGAGTGCCTCCTCTTCTTCATCAACATCAATCAGCAAGCAGACGGCGAGGCCGCGATCGAATGGGCCGAGTCGCAACCGTGGATCGACGTCATCACCAACTCTTACGGATTCAGCGCCGCAGCCCGCGACCGTCTCTACAGCGGCTCGGACGTCGACGCGCAACGCAATGCGACCGAGCGCGGCCAGACGATCTTCTTCTCCGCGGGAAACGGCCAGGACGGGTCGTTCGTCGTGCCGAATACGACCTACTACTCGTCGCAGGAGGGTCCCGACTGGATCGTCACGGTCGGCGCGGTCAGCCCGGGCACGCACGGCTCCTACACCGGCGCGGGTAAGCCCGCCGACATCGCCGGCATAGGCAGTGGCTACCCCGCGGCGTACGGGTCCGAGACGGTCTCCGGCCACGGCTTCTTCGGCGGCACGTCGAACGCGACCCCGACGATCGCCGGGACCTATGCGCGCGCTCTCTATCTCGCCCGTGGCGACCTCGGGGGGCCCAGTCGCGTCCAGGCCAAGGGAGTCATCGCGCGCGGCAGGAAGTTCAAGTGCGGCAAGGCGCGCAAGAGCTGCGAGCTCCGCGATGGCAAGCTCACGGCCGACGAGCTGCGCACGAGATTGTTCGAGGGCGCGGTCCACACCGAGGTCGGCTTGACCGATCCGGAGGGCACCGTCGGCGCGCCGGTCATCGGCGAAGAGGAGTTCATGGCCGAGGGCTACGGCAGCTTCTTCGCGCGTGAGACCGGCAAGATCAAGGAGTGGCTCGCCGAGTTCGACCGAATCCTCGGACCACTCGAAGGCCGCGCCAAGACGTTGCCGCGCCCCGAAGGCGAGCGCGACTGGATGGCGGTCGACTCTTTCTGCAGGCAACATCTGTGGGGGCCGTGGAAGGGCGGCGCCTACGTCGAGGGCAAGACCGAGCTCCCCGGGGTCGACCCCGCGTGGCCCGTGCGCTCGCAGATAGAAGAGACCTGCCCGCAGACCCAGCCGCCCGTTCGTTAGGCGTCCGCAGCGCGTGCATTCCGACGACCTGCGATTCGCGCGCGAGCTGGCCGAGCTCGGCGGGCGCATCGCGATGGGTCACTTCCGTCACGACCCGGAGACCAAGAAGAAGGACGACGGGACCTGGGTCACGGAGGCCGACTGGGCGGTGGAGGCGCAGATCCGCCTGCGCCTGGCGCGCACGTTCCCCGAGCACAACGTCCTGGGTGAGGAAGAAGGACTGACCGCGGCCGGGGGCGGGGCGCCGAAGGAGGGCGCGCCTACGTGGGTGATCGATCCCATCGACGGCACGAACAACTACATCGCGGGCATCCCGGTGTGGGCCACGCTGGTCGGCCTCTGCGTCGAGGACAGGCCCGTCCTCGGGGTCGCGCACGCCCCTGCGCTGAGCGAGACCTATGAGGCCGCCGTGGGCCTCGGCGCGCGCATGAACGGCGTCCCGATCTCGGTCGACCTCGTCGACGACATCGAGAGCGCCACCGTGCTGTACGCGAGCTACTCGAGCTTCGTGGATGCGGGCATCAGCGAGTCGTTCGCCGCGCTCGCCGCCCGCAGTTACCGCACGCGCGGCTTCGGCGATTTCTGGGGACACATGCTCGTCGCGCGCGGGGCCGCCCACGCGATGCTCGAGCCGCAGCTGCGCACGTGGGATTTCGTGCCGCTACAGGTGATCGTCGAGGAGGCGGGGGGACGGCAGTCGACCTTCGACGGCACCGCGTTGAGCGATCACGGCTCGGTGCTGACGACGAACGGCGTGTTGCACGACGAGATGCTGGACGTGCTTCGGGGAAGCTAGGACGCGTCGCTCAGCCTCGCCGCAAGGTCGGAGAACGCTCGCCCGCGATGGCTGAACTGGATCTTCTCCTCGAGTGGGATCTCGCCCATCGTGCGCGTGTCGCCTTTCGGGATGACGTGTGGGTCGTATCCGAAGCCCAACGTCCCCCGACCCTCGAGCACTACCCGGCCCTCACACGACCCGTAGGTCACCAGCTCGCGCCCGTCCGGCCAGACGACCGCGGCGACGCATTGATAGCGGCACGTCAGCCTGTCCTCCGGGACGCCACGGAGCGCGGCGACGAGCTTCGTGTTGTTCTCGCGGTCGGTGGCGACCTCACCCGCGTAGCGAGCCGAGCGCACGCCCGGAGCGCCGCCGAGCGCGTCGACCTCCAGCCCGGAGTCGTCCGCAATCGCAGGGAGATGCGTCGCGACCACGACGGCCCGCGCCTTTGCGAGCGCGTTGGCCTCGAACGTGTCGAAGGGCTCCTCGAGCTCGAGGTCGGGGGCGATCTCGTCGAGGGGCACGAGGTCGACCGTCGGGAGGAGCAACGCGACCTGCTCGGTCTTGTGACGGTTGCGCGACGCGAATATGGCTCTCACTGACCGGGTTCGGAGAGGGCCTTCCGCTGCCGCTCGGTGAGCTCCGCGATGCCGGACGTCGCGAGATCGAGCAGCCCGTCGAGCTGCCCTCGGTCGAACACTCCACGCTCTGCAGTCCCCTGCACCTCGACGAGCTTCCCGGCCCCCGTCATGACGACGTTCATGTCGACTTGCGCGGTGGAATCCTCGCCGTAATCGAGGTCCAGACAGGGCGTGTCGTCGACCATCCCGACGCTCACCGCCGCGACCGAGTCCAGCAGCGCCTCGCGCTCGAGCCCACCCTGCGAGCGGATCCATTCGAACGCGAGGGCTAGAGCCACGTACCCGCCGGTGATCGACGCGGTGCGTGTGCCGCCGTCCGCGCGCACGACGTCACAGTCGATCAAGACCGTCCACTCCCCCAGCGCGCGCATGTCGGTAACCGCGCGCAACGACCGCCCGATCAGTCGCTGGATCTCTTGCGTGCGACCCGAGACCCGGCCCTTGTTGACGTCGCGGCTCACGCGGTCAGTCGTTGCGCGCGGCAACATCGAGTACTCGGCCGTCACCCAACCGGTGCCCTGTCCCCGCAGCCAGCGCGGGACGCCCTCTTCGACCGACGCAGTACAGATGACATGGGTGTTGCCGACCTGGACGAGACACGATCCTTCGGCGTAGGGCATGTAGCCCGGCGTCATCACGATCGGACGGAGATCGGCGGGCGTGCGACCATCAGCGCGCGTCACGAGCCGACCTCGAAACGCTGGCCGTCGTCGGCAAGCTGGACCGGCACGCCCTCGGCGGCCGCGTGCGCTTCGGCGAGGCTCATCCCGAGGTCCCGCCCCGGAGGTAGGTGCGTCAACAAGAGCCTGCCGGCGCCGACGGACGCCGCGACCTTTGCCGCCTGCGACGCGGCCATGTGGCCGGTCCACGACTCGTCCGAGTCCTGAAAGGTCGCCTCACAGACGAAGAGGTCGGCCCCGGTCGCTAGTGAGTCGAAGTCCGCCTCGGTGCCGCTGTCGGCGGAATACGCGAGCACGGCGTCGCCGGCCTCGACGCGGACGCCGAGCGTCTCCACCGGGTGGGCCATACGCGTGAACCTGAAGGTCGCTCCTGCGTAATCGACCGAACCACCCTCGTCCACCTCGTTGAGCTCGAACGACTCTTCTATCGACGGCACGTACGCGCGCACCGCGTCGAGTGTCGCCCCCGGGCCCCACACAGGGATCGGCGGCAGTGGGCTCGCCTCCCCGTAGTTGCGCGCATGGAATGCCTGGAAGAGATCACTCGTGTGATCGGGGTGCTGGTGGCTGAGGATGACGGCGTCGATATCCGGGTAGTCGACGTGCTGGAGAAGATTGCGCCAGGCGCCGGCCCCCGCGTCCATCCAGATGCGCCGACCCCCTACCTCGACGAGGTAGCCCGAACACGCGCGCTCGAGCGTGGCGTACATCGCCGACGACCCGAGGACGGTCAGCGAGAGCGTCACGACCCATCACGCGCGGAGAGAAGAGGCTGCTCGTCGCGCGCGGCCCACGGCCGGTGTTCCACGTTGGTGAACTCCGGCCCGAGGAAGCGAAGCCCGAGGTCACTCCACGGCCCTCCCTTGCTGGAGGAGATGAAGCGATGTGTCCCGGGGGTGGTGCCGGGGTTGAGCATGTCGTCCTCCCGCAACTTTGCGACGACCTCGGTCGCGGTTGCCTCGGCGCTGGAGATCAGAACGACTTCCTTCCCCATCACGTACTGGATGACACCGGACAGCAAAGGGTAGTGCGTGCATCCGAGGATGACGGTGTCGACGCCGGCGTCGCGCAACGGGGCGAGGTATGCCTCCGCCACGCGAAACAGCTCGTCGGACGTCGTGTCCCCCCTCTCCACGAACTCGACGAAACGGGGACACGCCTTCGAGACGAGCTTGACGTTGGCACGCGTCGAGGCCAGAGCGTCGTCGTACGAGCCCGAGGAGATCGTGACCTCGGTACCGATGACGCCGAGACGGCGGTTGCGAGTAGCGACGAGGCCGGCCCGGATCCCGGGCTCGATCACGCTGATGATCGGCACGTCGTAACGATGTCTCGCCTGGTGCAGCGCCGCCGAGGCGGCCGCATTGCACGCGACGACCACGAGCTTGACGTCCTCGGCGACGAGCACGTCCATGATCTCGAGTGCGAACGCCCTGACCTCCTGCGCGCTGCGAGGGCCGTACGGGCAGCGCGCCGTGTCGCCGAAGTACACGAGATCCTCGTCCGGGAGCTGGTCGATGACGGCGCGCGCGACGGTGAGGCCCCCGACGCCCGAATCGAACATCCCGATCGGGCGGGTCGCCTCTACCACCACAGCACCTCCTCGACCTGGGACTCGGCGGTGTCGATGTCCTGCGTCCAGGCTTCCGTGGAAAGGTACTTCCAGCCGCCGTCCGGCAGAAGACAGACGACGTCGCCCCCGCCGCCGTCGCCCGACAACCTCTCGGCGACTCGCTGCGCGACCCAGATCACCGCGCCGGCCGAGATGCCGGCGAAGATGCCTTCACGCGTGAGCAACTCGCGCGTCCACAGAATGGATTCGCGCGCCCGTACCTTGACCTTCCCGTCGATGGCGTCGGGATCGAAGATCGGCGGGATGTAGCCGTCCTCCAGAGAGCGAAGCCCGTACACGAGCTCGCCGAGCTCCGGCTCCGCGGCGACGATGCGCACGCCGGGGTTGTGCTCCTTCAGACGTTTTCCGACGCCCATCAGCGTCCCCCCGGTGCCGAGCCCCGCAACGAACGCGCTCACACCGGGAAGCTCGTCGACGATCTCCTTGCCGGTCCCGTTGTAATGCGCGTCGACGTTCGCCTGGTTCCCGTACTGAAAGGGCATGTAATAGCGGTCGTCCGCCGACATCTCCTGCGCGAGCACGACGGAGCCGTTCGTCCCCTTGGCCCCCTCCGAGAAGACGATCTCCGCGCCGTAGGCCTTCAAAAGCTGGACGCGCTCGGCGCTTGCGTTGTCGGGCATCACCGCAGTGAACGAGTAGCCGCGCGTGCTCGCCACCATCGCGAGAGCGATCCCGGTGTTGCCCGAGGTGGGCTCGAGGATGACCTTGTCTTTCGTGAGCTCGCCGGATCGCTCGCCTGCCTCGACCATCGCGAGCGCGATGCGATCCTTCACCGAGCCGGTCGGGTTCTGGCCCTCGAGCTTCACCCATAGCCGCACGTCTTCGACGGGGCTAAGCCTGGGGACTTCGACCAGCGGCGTGTGTCCGACGAGGTCGAGTATCGAGCCTGCCTTCACGCGGGCGTGCTCAGCGCGGGGAGGACCCACCCGCGACGCTCGGCAAGATCGACACCGTGTCTCCATCCGATACGTCGGTATCGAGCTTGTCCAGGTAGCGGGCGTCCTCGTCGTTGACGTAGACGTTGACGAACCGATGGAGTTGGCCGTCGTCCGTGAGCATCTGCTCTTTCATCCCCGGGAACTTCGATTCGAGCTGAGCCACCAGGCTCTGAATCGTGCCCGGCTCGAGCTCGACTGTCGATCGACCATCGGTGTACTTGCGAAAGACGGTCGGTATACGAACCTGGACGGCCACCGTGCCTCCTTCTAGTCCTGTCTCATCGTAGTCAACCGAGCACGACGACGGAGACTTCCTTCACCTCGCCGTCCGGATCGAACCAGTTGACCTTCGAGAACCGAAACGCCTTGACGATCGGGGGCTCCTGGGCGAGGGAGACGATCAGATAGGGCACGTCCTCACTCGCGAGGCGGACGTCGGTCGGCGACGGGTACGCCTCCGTGTGCGTGTGCGAGTGGAACACGCCGGCGAGCTCGAGGCCCTCCTCGTCGAACATGCGGTAAGCCGCGAACTGCTCTGCCGGGTCGAGGGAGTACCTCACCGGGCTGCCGGCCGCGTTCTTCATCCGAACGACGCGCACGACCTCGCCGTCCTTGGATGCGATGAGGCCGCACCCCTCGTTGGGGCGCTCGTCACGGCAGTGCTCGATCATCTCGTCGACGACCGCGCGCGCGAGCGCGAGCTCTTCCACTTCCTCAGACAACCTTGATCCTCCCGTCGCCCGCCTCGATGGTGCCGATCCTGCTCGCTCCCGGCGCGTCGTTTTTTTCGAGCGCTTCGAGCAGCCGGGAAGTCTTCCCCGGATCGACCGCAATGAGCAAACCGCCGGAGGTCTGCGCATCGAACAGGACCACACGGCGCGCGTCGTCGACGCTCGCTGCGTCGACCTGCACGTGCATCGTCTCGAAGTTGCGCTTGCTGCCCCCGGGCAGGATTCCCTGGGCCGCCAGGCCGGGAGCGTCGGCCAGCACCGGGATCGCGTCGAGCGCGAGCGTTGCGGAGAGCCGGTCCCCGAGCATCTCCAGCAGATGCCCGATCAGCCCGAAGCCCGTCACGTCGGTGGCGGCGGCGACCCCGATCTCGACCATCGCAGCGGAGGCGCCCGCGTTCAGCCGCGACATGACCGAAGTCATCTCGTCGACGGCGGCGGGGCTTGCCTTTCCTTCCTTCAGCGCGCTCGAGACGATCCCGGTGCCGAGAGGCTTCGTAAGCACCAGATCCGATCCCGGCGGTGCACCCGTGCTGCGCACCACCTCGTCCGGATGCACCGTCCCCGTGACCGCGAGGCCGAACTTCGGCTCGGGGTCGTCGACGGAGTGCCCGCCCACCACCGCGACCCCGGCGGCCGCGCACGCCGCGCTCCCACCCTCGACGACGCGCCCCAAGAGATCGAAGCCCAACGAACGCGGCCACGCGACGAGGTTCAAGGCGGTCAGAGGCCGCGCTCCCATCGCATAGACGTCGGACAGCGCATTGGCCGCGGCGATCCAGCCCCACGAGTACGCGTCGTCCACGATCGGGGTGAAGAAGTCGACGGTCTGTACGAGCGCGACGTCGTCGGAGATCCGATAGACGGCCGCATCGTCCGGGGTGGCGAGGCCGATCAGCAAGGAGGGGTTCTCCGGCCCGGGCGGTATGTGGCGCAGGACCTGCGCCAGCTCGGCACTGCCGAGCTTGCACGCTCAGCCGCCGCCGTGCGAGTACGTCGTGAGCCTCACCTCGTCGCGCATGCCCTCACCTCCCCGGCATACGGGCTCGGCCGGACGCCCGAAAACGAGATGAATCGGCAACACTCGTCGGGATTGGCCGGATTGACGGATGGGACGCGCAGATGATCACGTCTCCAAGTTAATCGGCGGGGGCCGGGATGCCGATCAACACCGCGATGACACCGCCCTCCTTTCCGGCCGGGACGAACGAGATGAACGAGTTGATCGACCACTCGGTGACTCGTCTGACCGTTCTGCTCGGCGCACTGAAGACCATCCAGGACCACGAGCCTCTGCTCGGCCCGCGCGTCCGAGAGGCCATCCTTCACTCCGCGATCGCGCACGGCCTGGAGCTCCAGTCGTTGATCGATCGGGTTCGAGCCGAGGCGGCCGCCGCCAGCTAGGCTCGCGGCATGGAAGTCCTGCAGTGCCCGGTCTGCGAGCTGAAGTTCAGGTTCGCGTCCGAGGTCGAGGACCACCTGAAGCTGGAGCACCCCGACTTCGCGTTCGAGAGAGACCCCGTGCGGGGCTCGCCTTTGGACGAGGCACGCCGCAAGCGTCATGAAAAGCGCCCCAACGAGTAAGGGGCCCCGTAGGGCCCCTTACCTTCTTGCGTCTAGCACGCCCCCTTAAACGGAGATCGTCTTCGAGGTCGCTCCCCTGCACGTCGTGTTGCGCTCGGGCGTGGACTTACGAGCCTTCGTGTAGAAGCGACCGTCGGCGTCCGGGAACGGGATCCGGTACTTCCCCTTGTTGTTGCTCAGCGCGTGGCCGCGGTTCTGGTCTTTGCCGGGCGCGACCTCGAAGAGGTCGACTCGACGGGCCTTCTGACAAATGGCCTTCGAGTCCACCTTGCCGACGAACGACTCCTTCTTGTTGCTGTAGTCGATCGTCAGCTTGGCCTTGTGCGTGTCGCCGCCACCCGGCTCGGGTGAGGTCGACGGGCTGGTCGACGGAGAGGTCGAGGCGCTCGGCGGCGGCTCTTCCTCGCATATCGGGGGCGGGACCATCCCGCAGGTCTCCGAGGGCGACGGCGACCTGCTGGCCGAACCGCTCGGGCGAGCCGAACCGCTCGGCGAGCCGCTGGGCTGCATGACCGGCCCGGAGCCGCCGACGCCTGCCGACGCGCCTACGTTCAGGACGAGGATCACGGACGCCACCATCACGGTGGTCGTCGTGATCAATAGCTTCCAGGATCTGGCGTTCTTCTTGCTCATCGGTCACACCTTCCATAGACAACGAGCTGAGTCGAGCCGGACCCCCTCGTCCGACCCTAGAGTCCCGTTCTTCCCTTTTGTAGCGATTCCTGCACATCCTCGGGCGAAATCGCCCGGGACAGGGGTCCCGGTGTAGACAAGAGCGGT
>DATBND010000217.1:0-7621 GCA_036554505.1 Actinomycetota bacterium
GGGCCGCGAGCAGCTCGCGGCGGAGACGCTCGTAGTCGTCCTCGACGGATGCGAACAACGAGTCGAGGCGGTCGGCCTCCTCCTCGGTGGACGCGGCCGCGGACGCGAGCTCCTCCCGGCGTTCGGTTAGCTCCTTGTCGAGCGCGGCGAGCTCGACCTTCGACCGCGCCAGCTCGAGGAACGTGCCCCGCTCCTCGAGCGACACGCGCGACAGGATGTCGGCGCGCACCTCGAGCTCGTTGAAGTTGTCGGAGCTCAGCAGCGCCTCGAGTGTCCCGGTGGCGCCGGCCTTGTAGAGCATCGTGGCGCGCGCGGCGGCCTTCTTCTCGAGGCCGTCCTGACGATCGCTCATCCGCTCGCGTTGCTCTTCGATCGTCGAGATCCGGTCCTCGACCTCGGCTCGCTGCTGGGTGAGCTCCTCGATCCGCGCGGTGGCCGCGTCGAGATCGGCCTGGATGGCATCCATCCTGGCCTGCAGATCCTTGAGTGACTCGCCGCCGGCACGGCCCGCCAGGGCCGGTACCAAGGTTCCCGCGAGCAGCGCAGCCACGGCGCCCAGTCTCAGTGCCCGGGCCACGTGTGGTCGGAGCATCGGCTCAGGACGCTAGCACAGAGTCCATTTGGCCGGCTCTGACGCTGGTGAGGCGCCTGTGGCTCAGACGATGGCTCGCTGAGGCGCCCCGGAGGGCTCCCGCACTTGCAGGAAGACGACCTCGGAAGGAGAACAAGCTGGTCATGGCGGAGAGATCGGTGAGAGCTGCCGTGCCGGCACGGCCGGCGTCCCGGAGCTGGGCGTGCCTGGCCGCCGCGGCCCTCGCAGTGGTCGTGCTCACCGGGACCGCGCACGCGGAGCCGTACCAGCGGACGGTGCTGAAGACCTACACCGGATTCGGTGGGACCACCGCGTCCGAATACCCGAACTTGTTCGTGCAGGACCAACTCGGAAGCGAGACCGTGGGCGGGATCTTCCTGGGTACGCAGCGTGACCGCTTCGTCAGCGTTTCGGCGACGGATACGACGGGAGCGACCATCGCCCTTCGACTCGTCTTCACCCCGCCGGGAGCGTCCGAGTTCACCACAAAGCTCGTGTGCGGCGGGACGGAGCGCCGTGTCGCAGTCGCCCCTAAGAGCGCGCTTCAGGTCTTTCCGCTGATCGGGACGTGCGGGGACACGACGCCCTCGATCCCGACGCGCGGACAGATAACGGCCACGTTCACGCGCTAAGCCGGCGCGCGTAACCGCCCGAGATCGAGAGGCCTAGCTGGCGCGCGACGGCGCAGGCTGTAGCGCAGCATCGCTCAACGGGTCCTGCGAATCGGCCACCCGCTTCGGCATGTAACGGCCGACCAGCACAGCCGCAGTCAACGCGACGCCGGCCGCGACGATCAGGGCAACTCCCATCGCATCCACGAACGCGCTGCGCGCACCGCGTGTGATCGCAGCCCCCGCAGGACCTCCGACCTCTTGGCCGATCTGGACGGCGGCACCGACCGACTTCGACGCGGCCGCGGCGATCGCCGGCGGTAGGTCGTGGAGCTTCGACGCGAGGGCCGAGCCGTACTGCGACACCACGATCGAGCCCAGCACGGCCACTCCGAGCGCGCCCCCGAGCTCGCGGGTCGTGTCGTTGACCGCAGAGCCCACGCCCGCTTTGTTCATCGGTATCGACGACATGATCGACGCCGTCGAGGGCGCCATCGTGGAGCCCATGCCCAGCGCCATCACCACGAGCGCCACAACCAGCAGTGGGTAGTTCGCGTCGGTTCCCATCGCGGACAGGATCATGAGACCGACGGCGACCGTCGCTAGCCCCGAGGAGACGACGACGCGCGCTCCGAATCTCTCGACCAGCCGCGCCGCGGTCGGAGCTGCGAATCCCATCGTCACCGCAGCCGGAAGCGTCCGTAACCCGGCCCCCAGCGCGCTGTAGCCGAGAACGATCTGCAGGTATTGCGTCAGCAGGAAGAAGGTCCCGAACATCGCGAAGAACACGAGCGTAATGGCGCCTCCCGCCGCGCTGAAACGCGCATCGCGGAAGTAACGGAGATCCAGCATCGGATGCTCGACGCGGCGCTCCCACCACGCGAAGCCGACGAGGAACGCAACGGCCACTGCGAAAGCGGACAACGTCAGGGGATCGCTCCACCCGTAGGTCGGTGCTTCGATGATCCCGTACAGAAGCGCGCTGAGCCCGACGATCGAGAGACCGGCCCCGACGAGATCGAGCGCGACGTGATGGGGGTCGCGCGACTTCGGCACCAGGAAGTAACCGGCGACGAGAGCGGCGATGACGATCGGCACGTTCAGCAGGAAGACGGATCCCCACCAGAAGTGCTCGAGGAGCCAGCCGCCGGCGACCGGTCCGATCGCAGCGCCCGCTCCGGCCAAGCCCGCCCACACGCCGATGGCACGGCCGCGCTCGTGCGGCGGGAACACCGAGGTCAGGATCGACAGCGTCGCGGGCATCACGAAGGCGGCCGCGACTCCCATGACCGCGCGCGTGATGATCAGGTGCGTCGCCGAAGTTGCGAAAGCCGAGACCGCCGATGCCGCCCCGAACAGCACGAGGCCCCCGACCAGCGCGCCCTTACGTCCGTAGCGGTCTCCGAGAGCCCCGGCAGTGAGGAGCAGGCCGGCGAACACGAGGGCGTAGGAGTCGACCATCCACTGCAGCTCCGTCGAGGTCGCTTCGAGATCGCGCACGAGCGTCGGAAGAGCGACGTTGAGGACGGTGTTGCCGACTACGACCATGACGAGGCTCAGACACAGGACGGCGAGGGTCCACCACCGCTTGTCGTCGAGCTCTTCGCTCATGGGCAACCGCCTTTCGAGTCGGATCCGGGCCGGGACGCGTTCCCAAGCCGCAACCGGCCGGCTGATCCCTTTGTTCCCCGAGCCCTTCGCATCCGGTGTAGACAAGCGCCCGATCTCGATGACACGGAGGCCTGGATGAGCGCGTTCGAGGAGCACACCGCCGTAAAGGAGACGGGGGCGGGCGTCTACGAGGGCCGCGTCCATCCGGGATGGTGGGTCGTGCGGGGGCCTCACGGCGGCTACCTCGCGGCGATCATCCTGCGAGCACTCACCCTGCGCCTCGACGACCCGTCACGTCCGGCGCGCTCGTTCACGACCCACTTCGCGTCCGCGCCCGAGGAGGGCCCGCTCGAGATAACGACGCAGATAGAGCGCGAAGGTCGTTCGATGACGACGTTGTCGGCGCGGACCACGCAAGGGGACAAGCTTGTGGCGCTTTCGCTTGCGGCCTTCTCTGCCGCGCGTGAGGGTTTCGATTTCGACGACTCCAGCGTGCCCGCGGTCGGCTCGCCCGACGAGGGCTTCCGCGTCCCGACCGAAGGAAAGGACATCCCGGACTTCCTTGGCAACTTCGACATGCGCTGGCACATCGGAGGCCCGCCCTTCTCGGGATCGCCCGAGGCTCAGTTGGGCGGGTGGATCCGCATGGAGGACCCGACGATCGCCGACGCGCCCGCGATCGCGTGCCTGCTCGATGCATGGCCGCCGGCGGTTTTCCCGCGCACGACCAAGCTGGTCGTCTGTCCGACCATCGACTTCACCGTTCACTTCCGCAGCGAGCTCCCCGTGTCCGGGGCCAACGGGGACGACTTCTACCTGGGCCGGTTCACCTCGAAGCTGTCGCGCGACGCGTTCTTCGAGGAGGACGGAGAGCTGTGGAGCGCCAACGGCACGCTCGTCGCCCAGTCGCGCCAGCTCGCACTCGCGTTGAATCCGTGACTCGCCGATGAGCTCGTTCGACCTCTCCAAGGACGAGATGCGCGCTATGGCAAGAGCCGCGTCGGAGTTCTCGATCGACTTCATCCACGCGCTCGACGACGCGCCGGCGTCGAACTTCGAAGGAGCCGCCGAGGTCGCCCGGTCCATCCGCGACGACATCGGCGAGGACGGTGCCCCGTTCGAGGAGTTGCTCGACGCGGTGCGCCGAGGGGCGACACACGCAGCCAACAACGCAGGGCCGGGCTTCCTCGCGTACATCCCCGGCGGCGGTCTCTATGCGACGGCGATCGCCGACTTCCTTGCGGACTCGGTCAACCGCTACATAGGCATGTGGTCTCAGGCTCCCGGCCTCTCGCAAATGGAATACAACGTGGTTCGCTGGCTGTGCAACGTCTTCGGCTACGGGGAGGACGCGCGCGGCATCCTGACGTCGGGCGGCTCGCTGGCGAACTTCGAGGCGATCGTGACAGCGCGGCGTTCGATCCTGGGCGAGGACTTCTCGGACGCGGTCATCTACGCTTCGGAGTTCGCGCACCACTCGTTGCTGAAGGGCGCGGTCCTCGCAGGCTTTCCGGCCGCCAACTTCCGCCGCGTCGGCACGGACGAGAAGCTCGCGATGGACCCGGAGCGGCTGCGGGCGGAGATAGCCCAGGACCGGGCCGCGGGAAAGCGGCCATTTCTCGTCATCGCCTCCGCGGGCACGGCCGATACCGGCGCGGTCGAGCCCATCGGTGCGCTCGCCGACGTCGCTGCCGAGCACGATCTCTGGCTGCACGTCGACGGCGCCTACGGCGGGTTCTTCCAGCTAACCGACAGAGGAAGGACGCTCTTCGAGGGAGTCGAGCGCGCCGACTCGATAACCGTCGATCCGCACAAGGGCCTCTTCCTCCCTTATGGGACCGGGGCGTTGATCGTGCGTGACGGGGAACGCATGCGCGAGGCTCATTCCATCGGCGCGCACTACCTTCAGGATCTCGCCGGCGAGGCCGACCTGCCCAACTTCTCCGAGTACTCGATCGAGCTGTCGCGCAGCTTCCGGGGGCTGCGCGTGTGGCTGCCGCTGCGCCTGCACGGCGTCGGGGCCTTTCGCGCCGCGCTCGACGAGAAGCTCGACCTCGCCCGCCATCTCTATGACGCGCTCGTCGCGACGCCCGGCTTCGAGGTGCCGTGGGAGCCCGAGCTCACCGTGGTGCCGTTTCGCTACGTTCCAGAATCCGGGGACGCGGACGACGCGAACCGCCGCCTGCTCGAGCTCATAAACGGCTCGAAGCGCGTATTCATGTCGAGCACGATGCTGCACGGCAACTACATGATCCGCCCGTGCATTGTGAGCCACCGAACCCACCGCGACCGGATCGACGAAGCGATCGAGATCATCCGCTCCGCCGCCGCGAGCCTTTAGGCGACGCCGCGAGCCTTTAGGCGACGCCGCGATCGTCCAGACGATCGCGGGGGTTCCTCAGGGCGACGCCGTTCTTTTAGGCGTCCTCGTACTTGAACGAGACCTTGACCTTCGCGCGATACGCGGCGACTGCCCCGTTCTCGATCGTCATGTCGAGCGTGCTGACCTCTGCTACGCGCAAGTCACGGAGCGAGCCGGAGGCACGCCCGACCGCTGCCGCGGCGGCCTTCTCCCACGACTCCGTGCTGGTGCCGACCAGCTCGATGATCTTGTAGACGCTCTCGGCCATGGCTCGACGCTCCCTTCCGAAACGGCGGCGCTCTCAGTTCGCGCCGATGACGGCGCCATCATCGCACCTCGGCCACGCGCGCCCACGAGAGCTGCGATTTCGTTTCAAATAGACGGATGCGAACCGGCCGGGCAGACCTCCCCCTTCATGGGGGCCGCGCGCCGCGATGGCTATTCGAGCGGATGACCTCGCTCGCGCAGGCGATGACCCTGGTCATCGTCGAGGAGCACGGGGTCGCCGGCATGCTCGCGCGCATCTCCGATCCGTTTTGGTTCCAGGCGTTCGGCTGCGTGTTGGGCTTCGACTGGCACTCGGGCGGCCTGACCACCACGACCTGTGGCGCGCTCAAGGAGGGCCTGCGCGACGTCTCCGACGAGATCGGCCTCGTGGTCGCCGGCGGGAAGGGCAAGACCTCGCGGCGCACGCCGCTCGAGATAGAGGCCGCGTGCGAGCGAACAGGCGCGGACCCGGCACCGCTCGTACGAGCCAGCCGGCTGTCGGCGAAAGTCGACTCCGCCGCGGTGCAGGACGGCTATCAGGTGTATCAGCACACGTTTCTTTTCACGCCCGACGGCACCTGGGCGGTCGTCCAGCAAGGAATGAACGAGGACACCGGAATGGCCCGGCGGTATCACTGGCTGACCGCTCCGGCATTCGACTCCGATCCTCACGCGGGCGTCGCGGGGCGTGCCGAGCAACAAGTCCTCAACCTCGTGGCGGGCGAAGCAGACGGGAACCGCAAAGTCGCGACCGAGCTCGCGCGCGAGCATCCCTCGAAGGTCGCGCGCGAGATAGCCCGGCTTCGCGAGGCCGAGCCGCGGCATCTCTCGCTGCCGCGCCGGCACGAGGCGCGCCTGGCCGACGTCGATCCCACCCGAATCGAACGCGTGCTTCTCAAGAGCTACGAGGCTCAGCCCACCGACTACACGTCGCTGCTCGCGGTGCCCGGTGTCGGCGCCAAGGGCCTGCGCGCGCTGTCGCTCGTCGCGGAGCTCACGTACGGCGAGCCGGCATCGGTGAAGGACCCGGTGTCGTTCTCGTACGCGCATGGCGGCAAGGACGGCACGCCGTATCCGGTGAATCGGAAGGTCTGCGACTCGACCGTCGAATCGATCAGGCAGGTCCTAAGCGGGACGAAGCTCGAACGGTCGGAGAAGAGGGCGGCGCTCACGCGACTCGCCGGGCTCTCGGCGCGCGCGTGAACCAGGATCCGCAGACCCTCCAGAGCCTGTTGGATGGGCTCGACTATCCCGTCTACATCGTCACGGCGGCGGACGAGGGCGAGCGCGCGGGCTGTCTCGTCGGTTTCGCGACACAGTGCAGCCTCGACCCGGTTCGCTTCCTCGTGTGCATCTCCAAGGCCAACCGAACCTTTCGCGTGGCGCGGACGGCGGGCCACCTCGGCGTCCACCTCGTGCCTCGGCTGGGCTTCGAGCTCGCCGAGCTGTTCGGGGGACAGACAGGCGACGACGTCGACAAGTTCGCTCGATGCGAATGGGAGGAAGGTCCCGACGGCGTGCCGCTCCTCGCCGGCTGTCCCGATCGCTTCGTCGGACGCATCCTCGAGAGGACCGACGCGGGCGACCACGTCGCGTTTCACCTCGAGCCCGTCGAGTGGAGGTCCGAGGGCCACGCGAGCCTGACGTTCCAGGACACGAAGGGCATCGAGGCCGGCCACCCGGCCTAGCGCGGCCGGCGCGGCCGCGATCGTCTCGACGATCGCGGGACTAGAGCGGCCGCGATCGTCTCGACGATCGCGCGACTAGAGCGCCTAGGCGGGGTTGAGGAGCTGCAGCAGGCGGGCGAAGTTGATCGCCCAGCCGACGCCGAAGGCCATCGGCGTGACGAGCGGTCCCTCGGGATCCCACCACGCCTGTCGCACCTTCTCGGGGCTCGGCGGGCGGAAGTCGTAAGGGACCATCCCGCCTACGGTGCCGTGCCACGCGCGTTTGCCGGCGGGCTTGCGCAGCTCCTGGACCACTGCCGCGGCCGTCAAGCCCCACACCATCAACTTCACGAGTCTTGCTAGCTTGGCCATTGCGCCTCCCAGATCGATACCCGTTCGTGCCCGATACCCGATGAGGTGCGACCCTAAGCCGGCACCCCGGCATCGAAGCGACGAGAAGGGAAGTGAGATGAGCGTCGACGTCTCGTTCCACGGCAACCAGGCGACTCTG
>DATBND010000236.1:0-1622 GCA_036554505.1 Actinomycetota bacterium
AGGATCCGGTGCTGGCGAGCGAGGCAGCGGCACGGCCGATGGCGGTTGCGCGCGGCGAGCCGCCCCGGACGTCGAACGCACCGGGCTCGTAGAAACCGTTCCGTCCCACGAGGAGCGAGTTCCAGTCGACCGCGCCGAGCATGGACCAGATCGTCACGGCGCGGATGTCCTGGCCGTCCGCCCTGAGCTCCTCGACGCCGCGCCAGACCTCCATGAGCCAGCGCACCTGCTCCTCGCGCGTCGAGCCGTGGTGGGCTTCCGTCACGGCGATCGGCTGGCGGTACCGATGCCACGCTTCGGCGAGGCGCGCCTTCGGCCCGAGTTCCTCGTCGGGCAGGTCCATGCGGAGCGCCTCGACGTCGGCGTAGCGGTCCGTCCGGGTCGCGCCGTTGCGCGGCGTGAGGTGGTTGCCGCCGTGGAAGCACGCCGGATAGCGATCCAGCGCCTCGTCGAGGTACCGGTCGCTCGTGGCATAGTGGTTGATGCCGATGATGTCGGGCGCCGCGTCGGCGTCGAGGAAGAAGGCGAGCTCGTCCTCCGAAACCCCGTTCTGCACGAAGATCGAATGCCACGGATGGGCTCGGTCGACGTGCCCGCAGAGGAGATCGAGGCTGAGCCAGCGGCGCTCGTTCTCGTGGTCGGCCTGGTATCGCAGGTGCGGCGTGCTGAACACCTTGCCGAGGTCCTCGGTCTGCACGAGCCGTGCCTTCGGCGTGACCCGGCGGATGGCGCGCATTGCCAGCACGGTCGCGCGGCACTCCACGACGAGCGCCCGCAGGAACGTCGGGTAGTCGCGCCCATGCGGATGCCAATGGCCGTAGAGGCCGCTGAAACGCGCCGTCGTGAGCGGCTCGTTGATGGGCGTGAACATGTCCAGCCACGGATAGCGCATCGCAACCCGCTCGGCGTGACGAGCGAGGAGCTCCGGAAAATGCGGGTCGACGAGGCTGGTGTAGCGCGGCCCGCTGCCGTGGTGGACGAGGCCCGCGATCGGCGCGATGTCGAGCTCGCGCAAGCGCTCGAAGCGCTCGTCCGTCCAGCGCCAATTGCATCGGTCGGGATCGTCCGGTGCAATCATCTCCCACACGACCGGGTAGCGCAGCGTGCGGATCCCGAGCTCCGCGATCGCGTCGAGGTCCGAGACCCGGTGGAGATGGCCCGTCTCTTCGATCTGGTTGCGGAATTCGTTGCCGATCTGAACGACCGTGCACTCAAGACCGCCCCAAAGC
This sequence comes from Actinomycetota bacterium, assembly GCA_036554505.1. Taxonomy (GTDB): domain Bacteria; phylum Actinomycetota; class CADDZG01; order CADDZG01; family WHSQ01; genus DATBND01. The sequence goes on from DATBND010000236.1 coordinate 1,230, forward strand.
TGAAGCAGCTGCTGACCCGACATGTACGACCTCACGCTGCCTGCGGCGACTGCCGCGACAAGGCCGCTCAACTCGGGTCAGTATAGATAGGTTCCAAGCGCCTCGGAACGCGTCGCCGAAAGCAACAAAAGTTAATAGTTCTTCAGCGAGAAGATTTCTGCGGTCATCCGACGCCACGTCCAGCGACGCTTAACAAAGATGAATGCAGGACGCCGCGGCCCGGGCAATGTATTCGTCTCCGGAGGAAACATGACAAACCCAGCAGGGCACCTTTATCGTAAAATCCTCGTCGTTGCAGAGGACGCCGATCTCGGCGCCGCGCTCGGCAAGCACATCGAGGCACACGGCTGCCTGGTTGCCGGACCGTTCAAGCGGAGCGCGCCCGCTCTCGAA
>DATBND010000238.1:0-12585 GCA_036554505.1 Actinomycetota bacterium
TCGCTGCTGGTCTACATTGCTCGGGGATGAGCCCGCGTCGTGACGTATCCATGACGAACGAGGAGGTCGAAACCTTCCTCGCGCGCCCGCTGACGGCGGTGCTCTCGACCCTCGCACGCGATGGCGGCCCACATTCCGCAGGGATGTGGTTTGCGGCCGAGCCCGGCGCGCTTCGTATGTGGACGTACGCGAAGAGCCAGAAGGCGGTGAACCTCCGGCGCGACCCGCGCGCCGCGTTCCTCGCAGAGGAAGGCGTCGCCTACGCAGAGCTTCGCGGCGTCCTCGTCAGGGGGCGCGCCGAGTTGCTCACGGCCTTCGACGACGTCGTTGCCATCGGGATCCGCCTCTACGAGCTGTACACGAGCGCCGGCGCGTCACCCACGGGAGCCGCGCTCGCCGAGATCGGGCGTCAGGCCCGAAAGCGCGTCGGGATCGTCCTCCCCCGCGACGACGTCGCGTCGTGGGACCACTCGAAGCTCTAGCTCTCAGGCGGGTGCTTCGCCCGAGGCCGGACGGGGCGGGCCGGCGGGCGTGCGCAGCAGGATCGGAAGCGCCGAGATGACCAGCGCGGCCCCCGCGAGGATCCGCACTGTAAGGCGCTCGTCGAGGATCAGAGCCGCGAGGAAGATCGTCGTGACGGGCTCGAACGTGTTCGCGATCGACGTGCGCGCCGATCCGACGCGCGCGATCGCTCCGTAGAGCCCGAAGAAGGCGAACGCAGTCGCGATGCCTAGCGCGGCCGCGGGGGGCCACGCGCCGCCCGGCAATGCCTGGCCGACGAGCAGGCCCGTGATCGACAGCGACACTCCGGCTCCGGCCGCCGTCCACGTCGCGGCGACCGACGGCGGGACGTCCTCGATTACGAGCTGCGCGGCGATGAAGTACAGCGCGACCGCGACGGCTGCGCCCAGCGCGAGCAGCGGGCCCGCGAGCGAGTCGAGCTGCACCGTGAAGATGACCGTTACGCCGCTCGATGCAAGCAACAGCGCGGCGGCTACTCCAGCACGCCACCGCTCGAGGCCGATCGCGAGCCCGATGAGGTTCACCCACAACGGGAAGCTGTAGAAGATCAGCTCGACCACCGCGGCGGGGGCTCGCTCCAGTGCGAGGAAGAAGAGCGAGGATTCGAACGCGTAGCCGACCCCTCCGAGGAGCAGGATGGGGACGAGCTTCTTCGTGGGTAGACGCAGCGACCGTCTGGTCAGCGCATGCCAACCGAGCATCAGCCCCGCCGCGATCGTGAATCGGGCGCCCAATAGCGAGATCGGGCCCGCTCCCTCCCTGTAGGCCAGCTTGGCGAAGATCGCCAGGGTCCCGAAACATGCGGCCGCCCCGACCGCCATGGCGATGCCGGTCGTGTGCCGGTTCATCTCGGGCATACTGTCCCTACAACCATGGAAGTCTCACCTCTCTTTTACGCGGGCTTCATCGCATTCATCGTTGCGATGCTGCTCGTCGACCTCAAGTTCTTCCACGCCGAGGAGCACGAGCCGAAGATCAAGGAGTCGGCTACGTGGGTCGCCGTCTGGGTGACGCTGGCGGTCGCGTTCGGTATCGGGATCCTCGTGCTGGAGGGAACGAACCTTGCCGGTCAGTACTTCGCCGGCTACTTGATCGAGTACTCGCTATCGGTCGACAACATGTTCGTGTTCGTCGTGATCTTCTCGTACTTCTCGGTGCCCCGCGCGTATCAGCACCAAGTCCTGTTCTACGGGATCCTCGGTGCGATTGTGTTCCGTGGCATCTTCATCGCGTTGGGAACAGCGCTGCTCCACAACTTCGAGTGGATCATCTACATCTTCGGGGCGTTCTTGATCTTCACCGCATATCGCGTCGCGAAGGGAAGCGCGGAGGAGATGCATCCGGAGCACAATCCGATCCTCAAGTGGGTCCGGAAACGGACTCCGACCACGCACAACTTCGACGGTCAGAAGCTCTTCACGATCGAGAACGGAAAGCGCGTTGCGACGCCGCTGTTCATCGTGCTCATCTTCGTCGAGGTCACCGACATCCTGTTCGCGGTCGACTCGATCCCCGCGATCTTCGGCGTCACGAGTGATCCGTTCATCGTCCTCACGTCGAACGTGTTCGCCATCCTCGGGCTGCGAGCGCTGTACTTCTTGCTGGCCGGCGGAATGGACCGCCTGCACCTGCTGAACTACGGCCTCGGCATCATCCTGGCGTTCGTCGGGGTCAAGATGCTGCTCGAGGGCGTGGACGTCCACGTCCCCGTGTGGCTGTCGTTGACGGTGATCGTCGTCGTGCTGGCGATCACGACCGTCGCGTCGTTCATGACCACGCCGAAGAAGCCACCACCGATCGAGGACGCCGAGGAGGCACCCTCGCCCATCGAGGAATCGAGCTAGCCCTCTCGGTGGATGTGGTCGACCGTGGCCTGGTCGACCGGCCGCACCACGATCTCGTCGACGTTCACGTGCGGGGGCCGCGTAACCGCCCACGCGATGCAATCCGCGACGTCGTCGGCGGTCAGCGGCGTCATCCCCTCATACGGCTTCTTCGCCTTGTCCGTGTCGCCGTCGTAGCGCACGATCGAGAACTCCGTCTCGACCAGCCCCGGCGCGATCTCCGTGACGCGCACCCCCGTGCCGAGGAGCTCGAGGCGAAGCGTGCGCGTGATCGCGCGAACGGCGTGCTTGGACGCGGTGTACCCGCCGCCCCCCTTGTAGGTCTCGAAGCCGGCGATCGAGCCCACGTTGACGATGTGGCCCGCGTCGCTCTCCTGGAGGGGCCGTAGCAAGGACCTCGTGACTCGAAGCAGGCCCAGGACGTTCGTCTCCCACATCACGAGCAGACGCTCGTCGGGCGTGTCGGCGATCGCCTCGACTCCGGAGGCGAGCCCCGCGTTGTTAACGAGCACGTCGACCCGGTCGATCGACGCGGTGAACGCGGCGACCGATTCGGGATCGGTGACGTCGAGCGCGAGAGCCCGGCCCCCCGTCGCGCGGGCCACCTCGTCGAGCCGATCCAGACGTCGCGCCCCGAGCACGAGCGCGAAGCCTTCGCGCGCTAGGCGCATCGCGGTCGCGGCCCCGATGCCGCTGGAAGCTCCGGTCACGACGGCGACGGGCTTGGTGGGAGTGCTCACACCGCAAATGCTTTCACGGCGCGCCGAAGGTCATTCACACGAGACGACGGCCTCGCCGTTCGAGCACGAGTCCGTTCCCTCTCCGCCGTCGAGGGTGTCCGCGCCACTCCCGCCGTCCAATCGGTCGTTGCCGGCGCGCCCGTGGATCTCGTCCGCCGCCCCGCCGCCGTGAAGGACGTTCGTGCCGGCATCGCCGTAGATCTGGTCCTCCTCACGGCTGCCGTACACATCCTCGATCGAGTGGAGCTCAGTGATCGACCCGGAGTGCTCCGCCTCGCCGGCCTCGAGGTCGATCACCATGCCCGAGTTGATGACCGGGGTCCCTCCTCCCGGACCGGGATCAGCGCATTGGTCGTACCCGTAGGCGGTGAACGCGTCGACGCCCGGGCCTCCTCGGACGACGTTGTCGCCGTCGCCGCCCGAGAGGCAATCGGCTCCGCCCTTTCCGACGACGCGGTCGACGCCGTTCCCGCCGACGAGAAGGTTGGGGTCGTCGTTGCCGATGAGGATCGCGGGCCCGTCGGCCGTCACGTTCTCGATCTCCGAAAGGAAGTCGCGGCCCTTCGCGGTGGCGCGGCCCCGCTCGAGGTCGACCTTCACTGCGCGCTTGGCCCCGAAGTACTGGATGAGGTCTCCACCCGGCCCGCCATCGATCCGATTCGTCCCGGCCTCGCCGTAGAACAGGTCCGGGCCCCCTCGGCCGCGCATCACGTCGTCGCCCGCGTCTCCGCTGAACTGATCGTTTGCGGGCCCTCCCACCAGCGTGTCGTCGCCGGCCCCGCCGATGGCGATGTTCCTCCCGCCGCGTCGCGTGCCCCTGCCGGTGCCGAGGCGGTCGTTGCCGTCCTCGCCCAGGATCGAGTCGCTTCCGCGCCCCCCGCAGATGCGGTCGTTGCCACCGCCCCCGCGCAGCACGTCGTTGCCTCCGCCCCCGACGATGACGTCGGGTCCGTCGGTGCCGTCGATCTGGTCGTTGCCGGCCGTCCCGCGGATCGTCGGTACTGCGCCGAAGCATCGTTTGGTCGATGCGAGGGCAGGAGAGCGGGCCCCGTCGGTGACGGCGAGGGTGGTCGCGATCAAGCCGGCTAAGAGGCCTGCGCGGCCGGCCGCGCGCAGGAAAGAGATGATCGCCCGCTCCTGGTCCATTACGTGCAAGCATCGCGCCATGGATACAGATCGAGAGGCCGTCACGAGAGTGGCCGTAGTCGGCGCTCCGCTGGACCTCGGCGCGGCGCGGCGCGGCGTCGACATGGGCCCGAGCGCCATCCGCTATTCGGGATTGGCGGAGCGGCTGCAGTCGCTCGGCATCGACGCGCTCGACTACGGCAACGTGGAGGCCGAGCTCCCGGAGGTCGCGGCGGAGGAGGACGTGCACGCTCGTTACCTTCCCGAGATCCTCAAGTCGTGCTCACAGCTCGGGAGGCGCGTCGCCGAGCTCGCCAGTCACGCGACTCCGCTCATCCTCGGGGGCGACCATTCGATCGCGATGGGGACGCTGGCCGGATTGAGCGCGGCGTATGGGACGGGGGGCGTGCTGTGGGTCGACGCACACGGCGACTTGAACCGGCCGGACACGTCGCCCTCGGGGAACGTCCACGGGATGCCGCTTGCCGCGGCCCTGGGGCGCTGCGGGTTCGCGCTCGACGACCTCGCCGGGCCCCCGTGGGTCGACGCGGCGCGCGTCGCCCTCGTGGGGGTCCGGGCGCTCGATCCCGCGGAGAAGGCTCTGATCAAGGAGCTCGACCTGTTCATCGTCACGATGGCCGATATCGACAGGCGCGGCGTCGACGCGGTGATGCGCGAGGCACTCGAGATCGTCTCCGGCCCGGGCTTCGTGCACCTGTCGCTCGATGTCGATGTCTGTGACCCCGAGATCGCGCCGGGCGTCGGGACGCCGGTGCGCGGGGGCCTGTCCTATCGCGAGGCGCACCTCGCGATGGAGCTCGTCGCGGAGGCCGGGATCCTCACCTCGTTGGAGGTCGTCGAGGTGAACCCCATCCTGGATCACGCGGACGAGACGGGGCTCCTCGCGGTGGACCTCGTCTCGAGCGCGCTTGGCGCGCGCATCCTGTGATCAGCGGCGACGCGTAAATATCTCCACCACGTCGAAGCTCGCCTCGTACCTGAACTCGGAACGAAGGTAGTGGTCGAGGACCGTGGATCCTGCGATCTCGGGAATACATGCGAGGTTCGGCTCCGGGCACGGTTGCTCGACGGCCGGCCAGCGCACGACGTAGCGCACCTGCGCGTCCTCGAGCTCCTCGACGATCGCGCGTTGCGCGCTCTCGGTCGTCGTCACTCCGGGATAGAGCTCGGCGTGGCGCGTGGCGGCGGGCCGGTCGGCCAACAGGTAGAAGCCCGGGTAGTTGGCCAGCAGACGGTCGTTGCGTGCCGCAGAGACGAAGATCGGCTCGTCCTCCGAGGTCCGGGCGGCGACGTAGTCGGCTGCCGCCTTCACCTCTTCCCAATTCGAGGACCCTCCTTCGCGCCGGTCGTCGATGACGAGCCCGGCGAGCGGCCCTGAGTCGAGCCGTACCCCGTCGAGCAAGCCCTGTGTCACTCGGACTCGAGCGAGGACCGGGATCAAGATGGCGAAGAACGCGATGAGCGCGCCGAGGCCGGCGAATGCCCGGCGCGCCGCAGCGGGTCGCACCGCAGTCGCCGCGGCGATCGTGATCGCCGGAGCGATCAAGAAGACGAGGAGTATGGACGGAAAGATGTGCTCGAAGTCGCTCCGGGCGCGCGAGTAGTCGAGCGAGAACGCGACCACGAGCGTCGTGGCCGCGAACCCCCACAGATCTTTTAGCGGGCTCGCGCGCCGGCGCAGATAGATGGTCGCCAGCCCGCACGCCACCAGGGCCAGGGCGAACGGCAGGTAATAGAAGAAGCCGTTTTTGGCAGAGCTCGCGAGCGACTCCAGGAATGGAAAGAGCCCGTCGCCGGACAGCTCGAATGCGCTGAACGAGTACGGCAGCGCTCGCAATGCCGGGTTCTCGGCGACCGGGAAGACGACTGCCTGGCGCCACCACTCGCCGGGCGCGTTCGCGAGGACCCAGCCGAGCATCATCGCGATCGGCAGCGCCGCGCCCGCCGCGTAACCGGCCGCGGTTCGGACGATTCGACGCCACGGGCGCGCGGAGACCGCGCGCCAGACGACGAGCGAGAGGAGCTGCGGGGTGATCACGTACAACGCTGCATCCTGGCGGATTACGAGGCAGGCGCCCGCGCACGCGCCTGCCACCGCCGCAGCTCGGGCGCTTTCGGCGGGAACCGCTACGAGCAGCAGGTCGAGGCTCGCGAGGACGAGGAACATCGACGTCAACGTGTGGTTCTCGTGGAACGGGTAGAGGGCCGAACCGGCCCCCATCCACAACACGAAGACGCAGCTGACGATGACGGCCGGGACAACCGTGTAGAGCCGTCGACAGATGTCCCAGACGAGGATGCCCGATGCAGCGATCACCACGCTCTCGAACATTCGGAATGCGAGCACGCTCTCCGACACGTAGCGGAAGAAGGTGCCGAGAAGCACGAACTGACCCGGGTTGTAGAGAGTCCAGAAGTCCTCGTACGGCATCTCGCCTCGTGCGAGCGCAAGCCCTCCGTATGTGAAAACCGCGTCGTCGTACGGGGAGAACCCGACCCGCACCGCGCTCACCGCGTAGGCGAAGAACGCGACCGCCAGCGCGACCACCCCCCATCGAGAGCGGGTCATGACCGACCGGTTAGGTGTGCGCGAGCGGAGCGCGACGCTCCTGCTCGATCTCGCGCCGGATCTGAGCCAGACCCGAGAGATGCGAGCGCGCGATGCCCGGGATCGTCTTCCACGTGTACACCTTCGTCGTGCCGGCGGCGCGAACGCGGTGTTTCACGGGAACCTCGGCGATCGTCCGTCCGCTACCGGCGGCACGCGCGACGAACTCCCACCAGAAGCCCTGTTCGAGGGTCGGGCGTTCGGACGGAAAGGCCTGCACGACGTCGGGCCGGCCGAGGACGAACGGGCAGCTCGGATCCGCGAGACGTACGTCGAAGAGCCTTCGGAACACGGCCCTGAACGCTCTCGACTGGGCGCGGCGTTGCCATGTGTCCTGACGATTCACCCGGTTGCCGATCACCACGTCCGCGTCGTCGACTCGGTCCCACAGCGCCCAGAAGTCCTTGGGGTCGCACTGGCCGTCCGAGTCCAGACACAGGAAGTAAGGGGTCGCGACGAGTCGCAGGCCGTCGAGCACGGCTTTGGAGTAGCCCTTGCGCCCGTCGGTCATCTCGAGCGTCATGGGGATCTCGGTCGCGAGCCGGCGCAGGACGTCCTTGGTCCCGTCACGGCTACCGTCCTCGCAGATGACGAAGCGGACGTCCATCCTGGTGCGGAGCTCTTCGTAGATCTCCCGGACGACGCCTTCGATGCTGTCGGCCTCGTTGTGAACGGGGAGGATGACTGAGACGCCTGGCTTGTCCATGTCGGGGATATCGGCCCGCTCGGGGGCCTGGTTGAGGGTTGGGTCAACCTCGGGGGTGGTTCGGCCGATAACCCCACCATGAGTGCCGACCGTCACTGGGCAGGAAGAAAGACCCTCGTGACGGGCGGCGCGTCGTTCATCGGGTCCCACCTCGTCGATGCGCTCGTCGCACGTGGCGCCGACGTCCGAGTGGTCGACAGCCTCTCCAGTGGCCGGCTGAAGAACCTCGCGGGGCATCTCGACGCGGGGGCGGTCGAGTTCCGCGAGGGCGATCTCTTGGACCAAGGCGAAGCTCGCACGGCGGTCGAGGGAGTCGACACGGTCTTCCACCTCGCCGCCGACCACGGAGGCCGCGGCTACGTCGAGCTCCATCAAGCGGCATGCGCCACGAACCTCGCGCTCGACACGAACCTGTTCATCGCGTGCCGCGACGCCGACGTCGACAAGGTCGTCTTCGCGTCGTCCGGTTGCGTGTATCCGACGTTCCTGCAGGCCGATCCGAGGGAGCGCATCTACCTCACCGAGGACATGGTCGGTCCGCCTTTCGACGCCGACAACCTGTACGGATGGGCGAAGCTCATGGGCGAGATGACGCTGCGCGCGTTCGTAAGCGACTGGGGGTTGAAGGGCGCCTCGTGTCGTTACTTCACCGTCTATGGCGAGCGCGGCAAGGAAGACCACGCGGTCATCGCAATGATCGCCCGCGCGTTCCTGAAGAAGGACCCGTTCGAGGTCTGGGGCGACGGTCAGCAGATCCGCAACTGGACCTACGTGTCGGACATCGTGGAGGGGACCATCCTCGCGGCGGAGAAGATCGACGACGGGACCGCGGTCAACCTCGGAACGACCGAGCGAACCCGTGTCATCGACGCGGCGCGCGCGGTGCTCGACTACACGGGCCTCGACGCAGAGATAGAGCTGCATCCCGAGATGCCCACGGGGCCTTTGAATCGCGTCGCCGGGAACGACCTCGCACGCGAGCTCCTCGGCTGGGAGCCGAAGGTGTCCTTCCTCGAGGGCTTGCATCGAACGATCGACTGGTACTTCCTCGAGAAGGAAGTCGGAGACGTCGCAGAGACCTTCGAGCTGGCGCTGACCGAACGCTAAGTCGTGCCACAATCCTCGTGTGCGGCAGGCACGCGAGGAAGAGCGGCCGTGGGAGCCTCGGCTGGCGGTTGCCCTCGCCGCGATTGCGGTGGCGGCCCTCTGGCTTCGGCCGCTGACCTCCTCTCTGTGGCTCGACGAAACGGGCACGATCTGGCTGACCGACGGCTCTCTCGCGGAGTCCCTCGAGCGGACGCTCACGTATCAGGGAGGGTCGCCCCTCTACTACGTGTTCGCGTGGAGTGCCCGGCAGATATCGTCGAGCGAGGTCGTCCTTCGTATTCCGTCCGTGCTGGCGATGGGCGCGGCCGTCTACCTCCTCTACCGTCTGGGGGCCCGGCTCTTCGACCGCCACACGGGGATGTTCGCCGCCGTGCCGTTCGCGGCCCTACCGGCAGTGGCGTTTGCGGCAGGCGACGCGCGTCCGTACGCGCTGGCGCTCGTCACTCTCCTCGGTAGCGCGGTCGCGCTGCTGCGCTGGCAGGACGAGGGCCTTCTGAGGGACGGCCTGCTGTACGCGCTGTGCGTTGTCGCAACGTGCTACTTGCACTACATGATCGCCCTCGCTCTCCTCGCGCACCCGGTCCTCTTGGCGCGCGATTTGGGGAACGTGCCGCGGCGGCAGCTGGTGATGGCCGCCGGCGTCGCGCTCGCGCTCGCCCTTCCTCTCGCTCCCAACGCGTTGCACGTCATAGGACAACGCGGCGTCCTATCGAATCCCAAACCCGAGGACCTAGCGACGCTCGTGTCCGCGCTAGCGCCGCCGCTGATCCTGGGTGCGATCGCGCTCCCGGCGATCGTGGCAACGTTCGCACGCCGGCGCGACGTCGTCGTTCCCCGGCCACCTGCGTCGTCTTTGCTCTTCGTCTTGACCTGGCTGATCGCGCCCTTCGTGGTCCTCGCAGCGGTCGCCGCGTTCACGAGCACGGACGCGCTCATCACGCGCTACCTACTGTCGACGGCCCCCGCGGTGTGCCTGCTCGTGGGGATGGCGCTGGCGATCGTGCCGCAGGTCGCAGCCCGGTATGTCGCGGTCGGCCTGGGCGTCATTGCGGCGTTGGCGTTCACCAGCTCGGACCACACGACCGAGGACTGGCGCGCGGCGGCCGCGGCGGAGCGCGCGGTGGCGGACGAGGAGACTCCGGTCCTGCTCTTCTCCGGGTTCATCGAGGCGAAGCAAGAGGACTGGCTCGTCGATCCCGAGCGTGCGAGCTATCTGGAGGCGCCGGCCAGCGCCTATCCCCTGGACGGGCGGGTGTTCGCCGGGCCGTGGGAGCTCGGCAGGCCCGAGAACACCTACATGGAGGACCTGTACGAGCGCCACTTGAGGGAGTCGGAGCGCGTCGTGTTGATGACGACCGGTGGCTCGAGCGCGACCGCCATGTGGCTCGACCGTCGGCTACTGCCGGATGGATACACGAAGGACCTGGTGGAGGTGTGGGACGACAAGATCTTCCTCTTCACCTACGACCGTTAGTCGTGAAGGACGCGGCCCTCCATCCCTCCTGCCACGGTAACGACCTCGCCGGTCACGTGGCCCGACACCCGATCGGACGCGAGCGCGGCGACGACGTTTGCGACGTCCTCCGAGCGACCCAGCTTTCGCAACGCCATCGTCCGCGTGACGCGCGGCTCGACCGCCGGATCGTCGAGGGCCGGACGAGCCATCTCGGTCACCGTCCATCCCGGGCAGACGACGTTGACCCGTCCCGACGGCGCGACACGCACGATCTCGTTCTTCAGGCTGAGGAGGAAGCCGCTTGCCAGCGCGCCCTTTGCGGCCGCGTAGTCCGCGTGGCCCGCTTCGCCGAACAACCCCGCGGTCGACGAGACGATCACGATGTTGCCGGTCCCCGTCCCGGCGACGTGGCGAAGGAACGCGCGGCAGCTGAGAAAGACGCTGTCGAGGTCGGCCGCGATCGTGCGGCGCCACCGTTCGAGCGACATCTCCCAGACGGGCACGTCCTCGGGGGGCCAATAGCCGGCGTTGGCCACGAGCACGTCCAGCCGTCCGAGCGCGTGGACCGCCGCCGGCACGAGCGCGTCCGCCTCGTCCTCGACGGTGAGGTCCGCCCGCACCGCAACGGTTGAGAGCTCGTCGGCGAGGGCGCGGGCGCCCGCCTCGTTCGAGCGGTAGTGGACGACCGGCCGGGCCCCCTCGGCGGCGAAGGCGCGCACGATCGCGCTGCCGATGCCTCCGGCACCTCCGGTGACGAGGATGCCCTTTCCTGCAAGGTCCGTCTCCACGCGAGCGACGGTACCCGTAGATTCACGTGCCTATGAAAGAGGTCGGGATCGTCGGCGTCCCCTATTCGGGCAAGACGACGCTGTTCACGGCGCTGACGAACTCGGGCAGCGCGGGGGGGCGCTCCAACCAGGCCGTCGTCGACGTGCCCGACGCGCGGCTCGGCGTGCTGGCCGACCTCGAGAGCTCCAAGAAGATCGTCGCGGCCAAGGTCCGCTTCGTGGACGTACCCGGAGGACTGACCGCGCAAGGCATCGCGGAGTTCCGCCAGATGGACGCGCTGTGTTTCGTCCTGCGCGCGTTCGGCCCCGACGCGGACCCGCGCAAGGAGCTCGCCGACATCACGTCCGAGCTGATCATCGCCGACCTTGCCAGCATCGAGAGCGGCCTCGAGAAGGCGCGCAAGAAGGCGCGCGGCTCCACCGAGGCGAAGGGTGAGGTCGACGCGCTGGAGACGGCTCACGCGTTGCTCGATGCGGAACGTCCGTTGATCGACGGCGATCTCGACGACGCCGCGGTAAAGGTCCTCAGAGGGTTCGGCCCGCTCTCGATGAAGCCGTGGATCGTCGTCTTGAACGTAGAGGAGGGCGGCGACGCGAGCTCCTTCGATGGTGATGCGGTCGCGGTGAGCGCCGCGCTGGAGGCCGAGGTCGCCGGCATGGAGCCCGCCGACGCGGCGGAGCTGCTCGCCGGCTTCGGGGTGACCGAGCCCGGGCTGGACCGCGTGATCGGCGCGTGCTACCGCGCGCTCGACCTCATCACGTTCTTGACGACGGGAGAGGATGAGACGCGTGCGTGGGAGGTCCGGCGCGGTGCGACCGCGCCCGAGGCTGCCGGTGCGATTCACAGCGACCTGCAGCGCGGCTTCATCCGCGCCGAGGTCGTCGCGTACGACGAGCTCATCGACGCCGGGTCGTGGAACGCGGCCAAGGCCGGGGGGCGGCTGCGCGTCGAGGGTAAGGACTACGTCGTCGCCGAAGGCGACGTGCTGAACATCCGCTTCGCCGTCTGAGTCGTCAAACGAGGGCGCTGCTGCCCGAGCGGCGCGGGTCGTGCGTCGCGTCGACGACCCCGTCGTCGGTGATCGAGGCGGCCTGCACTGCGCCGAAGTACATGTGGATCTCGTCGTATGGCCGCGGCGTATAGCCGAGGTCGGAGAGCGCGTCGCCCGGGAGGCCGGGCTCGTAGCAAAGGAGCTCGCCCTCGGCGCGCGGGTCGAGATGGGCGCGGGGCGCGGTCACAGCGTCGGCCAGCGAGTCGCCGTCGACGGCGATGCGAAGAAACGTCTGCGCGACCGCCGACACGATCCGGTCCGCTCCGGGAGAGCCCAGGCCGACGGTCAGGCCCGGTCCGGACGCGATCGTCGGAGCCATGTTCGAGTGACACCGCGAGCCCGGCGGGAGCCGGTGTGCACCGAGCGGGTTCAGCTCCTCCTCGCCCAGCGTGTTGTTCAGCAGCATCCCGTGGACGACGAGGCCGGACCCGTAGCCGTTCGACTCGGTCAACGAGCAGACGTAGCCGTCGACGTCCGCCGACGAGGTATGTGTCGTGGATGGCGAGCGAGTGTGCGCACGGTAGGCCGCGAGTGCCTCGCTGAACGCTGCCGCGATGTTCGACGGATCGTCGTACTTCTCGCGTCGGTGGCCCACCGCCGCGTACTGGGCTTCGAC
>DATBND010000241.1:0-2523 GCA_036554505.1 Actinomycetota bacterium
CGCGCGGAGGCTAAGCGAAGGGACGTCGACGCGAGCTCGCTAGGTAAAGAGCTCGGATATCCGGTGCTCGATCGACCGGGCGACCTCGGCCGCTTGCTCTTCGTCGAGCTTCGTGCCCGCCGACGTGCGGACGTAGAAGACGTCGACGACGCGGCTCCCGAGCGTGTCGATCTTCGCGACGTGTATGTCGAGGTAAAGATCGGACAGCCCCGCGGTTATCGCGTACAGCAGCCCGAGCGCATCGGGGGCGCGCACCTCGATGACCGTCGAGTGCTCGGACTCGTCCTGAAGGATGCGGACGTCGGCCTGGAACGTCTGGTCGGGCCGGTAATCCGACACCTTGCGCGCCACGCGCGCCTCCACCGACAGACGGTTGGAGTACACGGCGTCGAGGTCGGAGACAAACCGTTCCACCGCGCCGTCGTCCGGAGACGCGACCGTGAACCTTTCGAGCGCGTGGCCGGTCGAGATCGAGTACGCCTGCGCACGCAACACCGAGATCCGATGGAGTGTGAACACGCCGGCGGTGCGAGCCAGAGTGCGGTGGCGGTCGGGTAGGACGAGCGTCACGGTCACATGACCCGCGTCGTCGGCCTCGTCCACGCGATAGCGCACGGGCGCGTCGCCCGGTTGCAGCAGGAGCCGTACGTCGGCCGCGATGTCGAGATCGGACACCGCTTCGAAGTACGAGGGCGGAAGCGTCTCCAGGACGCCATCGACACGACCGGCGAGCGCGGGCTCGAGGCTCTCGACCGCGCGGGTGCGCGCTCTCCGCCACGCGTCGTCGCGCGCGGGGACCGTCCCGGTCTCGATCGCGATCGACGTCTTCCGCCAGAGCTCACCGACGAGCGCGGCCTTCCAGTCGCTCCACCCCTGGGGCCCGGTAGCCCGCCCGTCGGCGATCGAGAGGAGCAGGAGCAGCCGTAGCAGGCGCGTGCTTCGCAGCTCCTCCGCTATGCCCCCCACGACGGCCGGATCCTCCAGGTCTCGACGGGTCGCGGTGTCGACCAGGAGCAGATGCCGGGTCACGAGGAACACGACCTCGGCCTTGTCCTCCTCGGCGAGCCCCATCCGCTCGCACACCGCGGCCGCGAGGCGCCCCCCCGCGATCGAGTGGTCCTCTCCCGATCCCTTGCCTACGTCGTGCAGCAACGTCCCGAGAAAGAGCGTGCGGAGGTCGCCCGCGTCACGTGCCGCCTCGCGTCCGAGCGGGTCCTCGGCGATCGCGCGGCTCAGCTCTTCGATTGCGAGGAAGGAGTGCCCGTCGACGGTGTACCGGTGGTAGGGGTCGTGCTGCGCGCGGCCTCGGATGCCGAGCCATTCGGGCATCAGCGGGCGCCACGCGCCTATCTGGTCGGCCGCCTCGAGCGCGGCTGCGGCGCTGGGCCCGGTGAGCATGTCGAAGAACGCTTCTCGCATCTCCTCGCTCCACCGAGGTTGCCCGGTCGCGGCAAGCGCGGCTGTCATCCACTCGAGCGAGGAGTGCCCGATGGGACGTCCCGTCTGCGATCGTGTCGCGAGCGCGCGCAAGGTGCGGTCGAGCGCCACCGCGTTGTCCGCAGGCGCGACGACGATGACTCCGTCCTGGACCGTGATGCCCTCTCCGACGGAGCGCACCGATCCCGAGCGTTTCGGCCCGCCGAGGATCCGCTCGGCCAGCGCGTCGCGCCCCGCCTGGGAGGTCTGCTCGATCGTCCGCGCGGCGGAATGGATGGCCGTCATCACCTCGTCCGCGCCTCCCTCGTGATCGAGGCCGAGCCGCCGCGCCACTGCGGGCTGGAGATCGATCCGAAGTCGATCGAGCTTCCGTTTGCTCTCCGCGTGCAGAGCTTCGCGCGCCGCAAGGAAGAGCTCGGTTGCCGCGTCGAGCTCGTGATCGGCGGCATCGGTGTTCGCGATCGCGCTCAGCCAGCCGAGCGCATGGACGTCGCGCAGGCCCCCGACGTCGTCCTTCAGATCCGGCGCAAGCGACCATCCCCCGCGCACCGCCGCGCGGTGGCGCTCCGCGGTCGCGTCGACTATCCGGCGCGCGAGCCGCTTCCCCTCTTTCTTGAGAAAGCGCGTCCGGCGGTAGAGCAGCTCGTCGAACGGAGCCGGGTCGCCGGCGACCATGCGGGCCGAGAGGATGGCGGTCGCGGCGTCGAGATCGCTTGCGGCCCGCGCGATCGTCTCTTTCGGAGGCCGCGTCGCATGTCCGACCTGAAAGCCCGCGTCCCACAGCGGATACAACATCCCGCGCAACGTCGCCGCGTTGACCGCCGCCGAGGGGGCCGTCAGGAACAAGAGGTCGATGTCGGAGTGCGGGGACAGATCGCCTCGCCCATAGCCACCGACCGCGACGACGGAGATCCCGGCCGCGTTGCCGAGCGCCTCACGGGTCAGCTCTGCAATGGCCCCGTCGACCGCCGCTGCGCGGTGGCGCGCGGCGGCGGCTCCGTCGGTCAGCCGGACGGGTTGCGGGGCGCGTAGCTCAGAGAGCGTCAGGGCCCTTCTCTCCCGTGCGGATGCGCACCACCTGCTCGA
>DATBND010000273.1:0-1993 GCA_036554505.1 Actinomycetota bacterium
CGCGCAAGCCTGGGTGAAGTAGAAGAGCACCGCGCCGGGCGTGAGGTCGAGCTTCCTGAGCGCGGACGGGTCGATCTCATCCGGAAGCGTCTTGCACCGCCGAAGTCTTTGAGCGGCCTCGAGCACGATCATCATGCAGACACACTTCGTGCAGCGGCCACAGTTGTAATCGCTGCCTGAGTCCCACAGACAGACGCGCAATGTGTCCAGGACGAGATCGTCGTCTTGGAGCTCCGTCATTTTCTCGACGCGCGTGGGGGCCGCGCCGAATGTGTCGACGACCAACGCGCGCGAGCTCCACATCGGATCCAGCAGCGGGTGCGTCCCCCACGGGCCGAGCTTGCGATAGGTCGTCGAGGCCGAGATGATCACGCTGCCGAGGAGCGACGCAGCGGAGTACCCCGTGGCGACCAGCGCCGGACCATGCGACCACTCCCAGCCGGCGCTCTGCAGAGCGCGGATGTTCGTTTCGACCTCGACGAGAGCGAGTCCGGTCTCGAGCGCGACCCGTCGTCCATTTGCGAACATGGTTTTCCACACGGATTCATCCAACGTCCTGAAGTCATAGCCTTTGATCATCACGAGGTGTGTCAACTCGGCCCTCTTCTTCGAGAGAGTGAAGAAAGAGTCGACACCGAGCGAGAAGAACACCCCCTTCCCGGAGGCCTTGGGCTCGCGCTCCTCGGTCGGTTCGGCACGGATCTTGATCCGCCGGCAACGAGGGCGCCAGCTCCAAAAAATCGCCTGGATTTCATCTAGAGCGTCGAGTAGTTGCGCGTCGATCGGGGCTTCGACCACCAGGGGGTCGCCGGCGATCATGGCCGGCAGTAGTGCGGCGACGACGAAGGCCTCGACCGACGGCGACGGTGCTTCGTCTCCGAGATCGAAGTAGAGGTCGAAGGGCGCGCCGCCCGTGACGATTCGACCTGTGACGCGACTCCCGGCGACCGCTGGCGCGTGCACGACGGACTCTCTCACGTAATCAAACCTACCGGGGGAAAGAGGCGCGAACGATATACGGCGGCTCGACGCCACAAACGTACGTGGTAAGCCGTGTACTGAAGAATTGCCGGCACACGTTTGAGGGGGGGTGTGGGAACGGGTTCGTCTTGCGGATACCGCGTCCCCGACCACCAATGCCAGTTTCGTCGCCGGTTCTGACCATTGCTGTCAGCCATACTCCCCTCACCATCCTGGGACGCGAGCCCGGGACTGAAAGAACCTTCTCGCACGACGAGCTCGCCGCGGCCGCTGAAGCGCGCGCCGTCGGCCTGGCCGAGCGCGGTCTCGAGAGAGGCGACGTCGTCGCGCTGCTCGCGCATGCGACCGATGATTTCGTGATCGGATGCTTTGCCGCATGGCGCCGCGGGTGCGCCGTCGTGACGCTTCCGCCTCAGCCTTCGCTGGGCGCCCGCCGGGCATGGTCGGATCAGGTCAACCGGATCCTGCGAGCGTCCGGTGCAAGGGCTCTCCTGCGTGGTGAGGCGGATCCTCCGCTGGACACAAACACCCCTTTGATCGAGTCCTCCTCGCTTGGAGGTGGCGGACGTCTCGCCGAGCCGGGTCCTTCCCCAGAGGACGTCGCCCTCATCCAATTCACCTCCGGGAGCACCGCCGATCCCAAAGGCATCGTCCTGGAACACCGCGCGGTCGTCGCCGCGCTAGACGCGCGGGCTCACCGTATGGAGCTCTCCCGGCAGGACGGCACACTTAACTTCAGCTGGCTTCCGCTTCATCACGACTTGGGATTCGTCAATTTCATGCTGCATCCCCTGACCCACGACTGGCCGGCGGTGCTCATGCCGACGGAGGACTTCGCGGCCGACCCCCTGCGGTGGTTGGCGGAGATGAGCGACCGGAGCGCGTCCACATCTACCGCGCCGAACGCCGCTTATGGATTCCTCGCGCGTGAGCTCGCCAATCACCGTGAACTGTCGTTCGACCTGAGCGCGTGGCGTTACGCCGGGAGCGGGGGGGAACCCATCGACCCGAC
>DATBND010000292.1:0-3369 GCA_036554505.1 Actinomycetota bacterium
GTCGCGTCGGCGCGCGTCTTGGAGAAGGTCGGCTTCCGCCACGAGGGCCGCGCTCTCCGATACCTCTTCATCAACGGGACCTGGGAGGACCACGACATCTACGCCCTCACGACCGAGGATTGGACCGGCGACCCTTCGGGCTAACGTCCTCGCGCTTCGGGCGTGACCGCCCGCGGTGCCGGCGCCTTGTCGGTCGTGGCCGGGTCGACCCAGTCGAGTTCCACGGACGTGCCGCCCCGCCCGGTGTAGACCGTGTTCGTCGCCTGGCCCGCGGTGAGGGCCGGCAGGATCCCGCTCGGGTCGTAACACCCGCCGCGGTAGTCGGCGAAGCAGAAGCCGTCGTGCGTGTTGCGCGAGTCCTGGCTGGCGATCAGCAACCCGACGCGATGCCCCTTGTCGACGACGACGGCGGTCGGCTGTAGATCGAGCGTCCAGCGGTACGGCTTGCCCGGCTCGATCTCGAGCCACTGATCCTCGGACTTCCACGTGTGGCTGTCGGCGTAGCCGTGGTTGATGCGCTGCCAGGTCCCGTCCGGCGCGACGTCCAGCAGGTACGCGACCCACTTGGTCGACGTCGCCGAGCTCGAGGCCTTGAGGTGGACCTGCGGGGCGCCGTTCACGAGCATGGGCTTACGGAGGCTCGGCGACTCGAAGAGCACATGCGCGTCGGTCCACGTCCCGCGGTGTGCGCCGAGCCTGTCGGCGTACGACGCCTCGCCCGGCGTGCCCGGCGTCGTCGCGAGGCGCCCGGCGGCGGCGTGCCACTCGACGTGCCTCGACTCGGCGATCGGCCACCGGTCGCTCTCGTGCCATACGCCTGTGCTGTCCTCGACGAGGACGCGCGGCTCGTTCCACAATCCGTTGTCGCGGCCGAACAGGAGCGCGTCCATCCAGCGGTGCCGGACGAACTGGAACTGCGTAGCCGCGTGGCTCTGCATGTCGGGGTAGCCGTGGTACCACCAGCCGAAGATCGCGTATTTCGGGTAGCGCTTCGGCAGAGCGTCCCAGTACATCTGGGTGTGATCGGGATGGACGTTGAGATCGTCGAACCCGTGCGTGAACAGGATCGGCTTGCGTTCACGCGGCGTGAACCGTGACAGGTCGCGATCGGCCCACAGGTCGGTGAAGGGGCCGTCGTACGGTGAGAAGTCGAGCGTCGTCTCGCCCGTGCATGGCGCGGCTTGTGCAGCGGCCGCGTTGGCGTCGGAGAACTCGGGCGGCAAGGGCGGCGCGAGCTCTATCGCCTGATACGCAGGGCCGTTGAACTGGTCCTCGAACTTGGCCCCCTGCAGCCACTCGTCCTGGTAGTAGGACACCACCGGCGCGTGCGCGAGCGCTCCGGTCAGGCCCGGTATCGCCGCGTGCGCGACGACCGAGCCCATGCCGGGGTGGCTTACGCCGTCGGTCACGATGCGCCCGTTGCTCCACTGTTGCTTGCGGATCCACTCGGCGAAGACGCGCGCGTCGGAACGGTCCGCGCTGCCGCCGAAATCGAGGCAGCCGTCGCTGCCCCCGGTCCCCCGCTCGTCGGCCTCGACGTATGCCGCCCCGCGCAGCACGAAGAACTCGTAGTCGGTGTATCCACCCGTGCCCTGGTCGAGCGGGCGGTACGGGGTCATCTGCATCAGGGTCGGGATCCGCGCCTCGTCCGGGAGCCCGGCCGGGAGGTGCAGCGTCAGCGAGAGCTGCGTCCCGTCCTCGGCCTCGATGTAGTGGGTGCTGATCGCGACGTCCGAGTACTTCGGCTGCGAGAGGTCCTTCATCCACCGCTTGGTGGCCCACCGCCGGGCCGCGCTCGTGGCCTTCCTGGTCTTCCTCTTCGGGTGCTTCGGGCGGTTGTCGTCGGGACCGGCCGAGGGGGCGTGCGCGGAGGCCGCGGCCGGCCCGGCCTGTGCCGGGATCGCGGCCGCCAGGAGCACCACCGCCACGAGCGCGCCGAGGCCCGCCATCCACCTGGATCGCATGCCTGCTCTTTCTCCTTGGGGGCCGAGCCTCCTGCCGCGCCGCGCCCACCCGGTCCGCCGCCTCACGTCACCCATCACCATCAAAGAACGACCTCGGGCGCCTTCCGTAACAGCTCAGCCGCCACCCGTCCCAGTGTCGGCAGGCGAGATGCCTCTCTCATTGTGGCGCGCGAGCTCGGCCGCCAGGGCTTTTGCCTCGATCAGACCGCCCGGCTCGAGGTGACGGCGCTCGTAGACGACCACCACAAGTTGTTTGAAGATGTCGAACGCGACGCGTTTCCGGCCGAACAAGTGATGGGTCTCGAAGAACGGCACGACCTTTGCGTGGAGGTCTCTGACGCTCGAAACCCGGAACTTTGTGTGGGGATGCCAGCGTTTCCGGCGGTAGCCTTCGTAACGCCCGAAGTCGAGCACATAGATGCCCCCGCAATCCAGGTAGGCGCGCACCGCCTCGAGAACCGGTCGCTCGTCCCGTCTCATCTCGATGCAGAAGGCCGGCCGGATGCGCCAGCCCAGCCGATAGCCCGGATCGCGGGCCGACTCCGCGTAGAAACACCCCTCACCCACCACGAGCCCGCAGATGTGTGCCTCGGTGATCGCAGGGTCCGGCCCCGCGAGCGGCGCGTCCTCTGCACGTTCTCTCGTTTCGCCCACGGGGACAGGCTATGACCTGCATGCGACACAAACCCGCACGCGACAAGGCGGCCCGATAAGGACCGCCTTTGGTTAGCCCGCTCCTTCAGAGCTGAACAATGTGCCTGGGCATGCCGTTACCGACATGCAGCGACCAGTGGCTTCAACTAGGAATCAAATGACTCCTTAGAAAGGAGGTGATCCAGCCGCACCTTCCGGTACGGCTACCTTGTTACGACTTCACCCCAATCGCGGATCCCACCTTCGACGGCTCCCTCCCAAAGGGTTGGGCCACCGGCTTCGGGTGTTACCCACTTTCGTGGTGTGACGGGCGGTGATTGCGATGCGTTGGAACCTCGCTCGCGTTCCCACCGGACAAGCACGTCTCGCGCATCCGGCGAGCCCGATGTCTCTACGACAACGGTTTCGTCCTTCGTCGGCGATGCCGACTACTACGACTCAGCTGACTTCCTGAAGCGGGATTCAGGTTCCCTAACCGCAACAGGATCTCCAGGGGTCACTATGAGAGCGTTTTCAGACATTCCCAACGGGTGTAGTGCTCCGGCTTCGTCACGGTACACACGTGACTCGCCGTCACCCATTCAACGTTGGGGCTGCCCTTTGTTTCAGGCCCTTCAGACGTCCGTTACCGGATCCGTCCTGCCCTTCCCTACGCCGCGAGCAAGGAGTGCTCGCAGGAGTGGATTCTCACCACTTCGTTCTCATAGCTGCCCTGCGCCTTTAGTTGTGTACAAGGCCCGGGAACGTATTC
>DATBND010000384.1:0-5178 GCA_036554505.1 Actinomycetota bacterium
CGGCTTGCTGAGAACACGCAGACGCGAATCGTGGAAATGGCGAAGGTGCTGGCGCGCCGCGACGGTTTCGACGAGGCCCGCGCCGAACATCAGATCGCGTCGGCGATCGCGATCGAACTGATCCAACAGGTCAACGAGGATTGGCAACGCTCGAACGGCGAGCTGCCCGCCGAGGGCCTGATCAGAGAACGCTTCCGAACTCTCCGAGAGCTCGCCGCCGGGTGACGGACACTCCGCCGCATTCATCAAGGACGCCGGATCATCTGTGACGGCCGTTTTGAGCTCGCGAGGCGGCACGATCGCGTTTCTCAAATCTGCTTGCCTCAGATCGGCACCCTTCAAGGTCGCGACCCACATCTTCCCCCTACAAGTTCCGCGTCGCGTAGATCGACACAGGTCAGATCCGATCCCAACTTCGCAGCCGGCCCACGGACACCGCCGAGGTTTGCACGGCTCAAGTTCGCCCCCCGTAGGTCCGCGTTGACCATGTCGATGGGCCACGCCTGCACTGCTTCAAAATTGGCGCCGGCGGCGTGAGCGTCGTTGAAGAGGGCGCCCTCCAGGATCGTTGGGTCGAACACCTCGCTAGCTTGATAGGCGCTAGTCGAGAAGTCCGCGTTCTCCGTTTGAGCGTACTGAAAGTTGGCTTCATGTAAGCACGAGCCCGAGAAGACAACATAGTCGAAGTTGCCGGAGCTGAAGTCGCCCGCAGCCAAATTGACGTCGTCCAGCTCGATCGTCGAGCCAGTTGCGTCGAAGGCGATGTTGCGGTCGGCGATCACGTTGATCGCCGCTTGTACGTCGCCCTCGATCGGGGAAGTACCGCACTCCTTGGGCATCCTATCGGGCGAGTGCTCGTGGATATACGTCGTTAGGATCTCCATGATCGCAGCGTGTTCCGTCCTCGATTCCCGGGCGAGCTGGCCCAGTGCGTAGATTCCCCCGATCGCGACGTCGAGCCTCTCATTGCCGATCTGGTCTATCGCACGCGTAAATCGCTCTGTGATCTGACCGCGCGCGGTGAGCTCCAGTGACTCCTGGCTGACGCGGACGGTTTGATAGGTGAAGAAGACGCTGGCCAATACGAACGCGCCACCGAGCATCTGGATGATCGTCCGACGGATCTCGTTCTCGACGCCGAGCCGCTGCGCATGATTCTCGAACAGCTCGCGCGGAGCAAGTCGCCGAGGAACCACGACGACGGCGATGACCGCCAGCACGGCACCGATCGCGGCCAGTACCCTGAGCCCCACTCGCCCTCCCAGCTGCAAATCCCCACACGATTCTTACTCGGTTGCTAGGAGCTTCCAAGGGGCTTCGAGGGTTTCACCAAGACGGCGCCGCCCGGAACTGCACAGCCGGGAGTGGGCCCCCAGGGACTCGAACCCTGCCCGCCGGATTAAAAGTCCGGAGCTCTACCAGATGAGCTAGGGGCCCCGCGATGCGGTGAGCCTACGCCTAGCGATCGCGCGGTCTGGGGACCAGGCGATAGCCGACGTTGCGGATCGTCTCGATGAGGGTCTCGTGCTCGGTGCCCAGTTTGGCGCGCAGCCGCCGGATATGGACGTCCACCGTGCGCGTGCCGCCGTAATAGTCGTAACCCCACACCTCGCGCAGCAACAGACCGCGATCGCACACGCGGCCCGGTCTCTGCGCAAGGAACTTCAGCAACTCGAACTCCTTGTAGGTGAGATCGAGAGGACGACCGTGCACGTAGACCTGGTAGTTGTCGGGGTTGACGGTGAGGTCGCCGACGCGTAACACCGCGGCTTCGTCGCCGTGGCCCGATCGTCGCGCGACGAGCGCGACGCGCGCCGAGATCTCGTCTGCGGGCGCGAGCGCGAGCATGAAGTCGTCGGCGCCGGTCTCGTATCGAAAGCGTCCGACCGTCGACTCGTCGACGATCACGATGATCGGTGGAAGATTGGTTTCCCACGCAAGCGCAAGTCGTCGAGTCGCGTCTTCCGCGGCGTCGATGTCACCCGTCGCGTCGATGAGGAGGATGTCGGGGTGCGAGACGAGCAGCTCTGCCGAACCCGTCGTCTTTAACGGCGCATGCGAGACGTCGTACGGGGCCAGCGGCCAGTTCGGGACGAGGTCGTGGACGTCGGTGACCTGATCCGACAACAGCAGCACTCTCCACGTCATTGATCTAGGCCTCGTCGTCCTGTCGTCCGACCGAGCGGGGCGGCAGCTTCCTCGGGGCGCCCTCTCTCCATCTGTTGGTGATCGGTAGCCTGCGGTCGCGTCCGAATGCTCGAACCGTCACCTTCGGCCCGGGAGGCGCCTGGCGCCGCTTGTACTCGGCTCGATCGACGAGCGCGATCACGTTCTCGACGGTGGCTCGATCGTTTCCGGCCGCGACGATGTCCTCGAGGCTGGCGTCGTCCTCGATGTACGCCTGGAGGATGGGATCAAGCTGCTCGTAGGGGGGCAGCGAGTCCGAGTCCTTCTGGTCCGGCCGCAGCTCCGCCGACGGGGGCTTGGTCAACACGTTTTCGGGAATGGCCGCTCCGAATGAGTTGCGGTACCGGCACAACGCGTAGACCTCGGTCTTGAGCACATCGCGCAACAGCGCAAACCCGCCGGCCATGTCGCCATAGAGCGTCGCGTAACCACACGCCATCTCCGACTTGTTACCCGTGGTCACCACGAGGTGCCCGTAGCGATTGGACACGGCCATCAACAGGTTGCCGCGCACACGCGCTTGCAGGTTCTCCTCGGCAAGCCCAAGGCCCGACTCACCGTACGCGTTCGCAAGGGTGTCGAGATAGGCGTGGAAGACCTGCGTGATCGGGATCTGGAGCATCTCTATGCCGATGTTCTCGCTCAGCTCCTTTGCATCCTGGATCGAATGTTCGGAGGAGAACTCGCTCGGCATCGCGATGCCGAGCACATTGCCCGGACCGATCGCGTCGGCCGCGAGCACCGCGGTGAGCGTCGAGTCGACACCTCCGGAGAGGCCGATGACGATCTTCTTGAACCCGTTCTTCGTCACGTAGTCGCGCAAGCTTAGTCGTAGCGCTTCGTAGATCTCCTTCGATGGATCGAGATCGGGAGCGATCACGGGGGCCGGAGCGTCCGCGGTGGCGCGCAGCTCTATTTGCAGGCGCTCGATCGCGTCGCCATGCCCGCCGCCGCTCTCCCCGAGCGGGACGTCGACCACGAGGAAGTCCTCTTCGAACTGAGGGGAACGCGCGACGATCTCGCCGTCCGGCCCCACGATCATCGATCCTCCGTCGAAGACGAGCTCGTCCTGCCCTCCGACCTGATTCACATAGGCGATCGAGGCTCTTGCGCGACGAGCACGCGCCCCGAGCAATGCCGCACGCTCCGACAGCTTTCCCTTGTGGAATGGCGACGCGTTGACATTGACGACGACCTGCGCCCCAGCATCGCCTTGCGAGATGAGCGGTCCCGACTCCGGCCACGCGTCCTCGCACACGCACACTCCGATCACACCGTCATTCGTTTCGATGAGCCAGTGCCCCCGGCCCTCGGCGAAATGCCGGCGCTCGTCGAACACGCCGTAGTTCGGGAGCCGGTGCTTGTGATACACGGCCGCGACTCGACCGCCGTGGCAGATCGCCGCCGCGTTGAACAGCCGGCCCTCCCCGGCGTCGACGAAGCCGACGATGGCGATCACGGACTTCGCCGCGGTAGCGATCTCGTCGAGCGCGGCGCGATTGGCCGCGACGAACGACTTCTTGAGGACGAGGTCTTCGGGCGGATACCCCGTCACGGCGAGCTCCGGCACGGCGACTATCTGCGCGACGGAGCTCTCCGCTCGCTCGATCGCCTCCACTATCCGCGCCGAGTTCCCGTCGATGTCGCCGACGGTCAGGTTCATCTGGGCCAGCGCGATCTTGGGCACGAATCAAGCGTAGCGGGGCGATGCACGGGAGGCGCGTAACGTGGACGAAACCCCGCCGGGCTAGGCTTCCCACGTGGAGAGGCAACAGGACTACGTCCTGCGCATGGTCGAGGAGCGGGGCATCCGGCTCGTCTGGCTCTGGTTTACCGACGTGCTCGGTTTTCTGAAGTCCTTTGCCGTCACGTCGGAGGAGCTCGAGCAGGCCTTCGACGAGGGCATCGGATTCGACGGCTCGGCGATCGAGGGGTTCGCGCGCATTCAGGAGTCGGACATGCTGGCCCGGCCCGACGCGGCGACGTTCCAGATCATGCCCGCGCAGAACGACGGCACGACCGACGTGGGGGTGGCGCGCATGTTCTGCGACATCCATACGCCCGACGGAAGACCGTTCTGGGGCGATCCTCGCTACGTCCTTCGCCGCAACCTCGAGCGCGCCGGAGAGCGCGGCTTCACGTTCTACGTGCATCCCGAGATGGAGTTCTTCTTGTTCAAGAGCGCGGACGACCCGACGCCGATCGATGCCGGCGGGTACTTCGATCTCGCCCCGACCGGCACCACACAGGAGCTGAGGCGCGACGCGATCGGCGTGCTCGAGCAGATGGGGATCCCGGTCGAGTTCTCTCATCACGAGGTCGCGCCGTCGCAGCACGAGATCGACCTGCGTCACGCGGACGCACTCACGATGGCCGATTCGGTGATGACGTTCCGGCTCGTGTTGAAGGAGATCGCTACGAAGCGTGGGATGTATGCGACCTTCATGCCGAAGCCCTGCACCGACCTGCCCGGTTCCGGCATGCACACGCACATGTCGTTGTTCGAGGGCGATCAGAACGCATTCCACGACTCGTCCGACGAGTACCACCTCTCGAAGGTGGCGAAGGCGTTCACCGCGGGGTTGTTGCGCCACGCCCGCGAGATCACGGCGGTTACGAACCAGTGGGTCAACTCCTACAAGAGGCTCATCACTGGGCGCGGCTATCCCGTCACCGAGGCACCGGCCTACGTTTGTTGGGGCCGGCACAACCGGTCGGCGTTGATCCGCGTGCCGATGTACAAGCCCCGCAAGGATCAGTCCACCCGTATCGAGGTGCGCTCGCCAGACCCCGCCTGTAACCCTTACCTGGCGTTCTCGGTGATCCTTGCGGCCGGGCTGAAAGGGATCGACGAGGGCTACGAGCTCCCGCCCGAGGCGACCGACAACATCTACGAGATCACCGAGAACGAACGACGTGCGCGCGGGATCGCGCAGCTGCCGGACGACCTATTCGAAGCGCTGCGCGAGATGGAGGGATCGGATCTCGTCG
>DATBND010000033.1:0-11352 GCA_036554505.1 Actinomycetota bacterium
CCGCCGCACGTCGTGTTCATCCTCGCCACCACCGAGGCGCACAAGGTCCTCCCGACGATCGTGTCGCGGACCCAGCGCTTCGACTTCCGGCGGGCGACCGTCGACGTCCTCCAGCCGTTCCTCGAAGACATCGCAAAGAAGGAAGGGATCGACGTCGAGCCCGCGGCGCTCAACGTCCTCGCTCGCCACGGGGAGGGAAGCTTCCGAGACGCGCTGTCGGCGCTGGACCAGCTCTCGAGCTTCACCGGGAGCGTCTCGGCCGAAGAGGTCGAGAGCCTTCTCGGCGAGCGCAACGAGGACACCTTCGTCGAGCTCTTCGACGCGATCGCGGCGGGTGACGTCGGCGCGGTGTTCGCGGCCGTCCACATCCAGATCGCTCAGGGGGCCGACCCGCGTCAGATGACCCTCGGCGCCCTCGAGCACGCGCGCTCGCTCCTTCTTCTACGCACGGCCCCCGACGCCGAGGAGTTGCTCGACGTCGGAGAGGACGACCGCCCGATCCTCCTCACGCAGTCAGCGCGCTTCACGCCCGGCGCCCTCGTGCGGACGACCGACCTCCTCGCCAAATCGCTCGTCGAGATGCGCAACGCGCCGAACCACCGGCTGTTGCTCGAGGTCGCCCTCGTTCGCTCGGCCGCCCCCGAGACGGACCCGTCGGCGACGGGCCTGCTGGGACGGATCGAGAGGCTCGAACGGCGCATGGGGATTGAGCCGTCGGTAGAGGCGCCCGCGCCCGCGCCCCAGGCCGCGCCTCAGACGGCACCGCGCGCGCGTCCCGCCCCACAGCCGGCAGCCGCGCCGTCGGTCCCGGCCGCTCCGCAGGCGCACGTGGACGCGACGCCCGGCGCGCCGCGCGAGAGCGCGCCGCCCGAGCAGACCCCCGAGCCGGCCGCCGAGCCGGCCGAGCCCGCCCCGCCGCCGGTCGCTCCGATCCCGGCCGAGGTCGGGCTCTCTGCCATCAAGGACGCGTGGCCGGCCACGCTCGCCGAGGTGAAGAAGGCGAAGAGACGCGTCGCTGCGTTGCTGGAGCCGTCCCGGCCCGTGAGCTTCGACGGCGAGCGGCTGGTGGTCGAAGTCCAATCGAATTTCCACGTCGAGTCGATGTCTGCGACGGACCACAAGGAGAAGCTCGCCGAGGCGCTGTATTCGGCATTGGGCATCGGGCCGAGGCTCGAGTTCGTGGAAAGGGACTCCACGCCTGCGCCGGCGCCGGCCGTGGAGGAGGTCGCAGACCTGGCGACGTCGACCGAGGTAAGCGCGGAGCACGACCCGATCGAGCTCGTGAAGCGCGGGCTCGGGGCCGAGGTCGTCGAGGAAAAACCGACCACCCGCTAACGAGGAGACGGTGTGAAGGACTTGCAGAAGATGATGAAGGAAGCCCAGCGGATGGCGGCCGACATGCAAGCGGCCCAGGCCGAGCTCGCCGAGGCCGAGGTGGAGGGGAGCGCGGGCGGCGGCGCCGTCAAGGTCGTCGCGACGGGCGACCAACAGATCGTGAGCATCACGATCGACGACGGCGTCTTCGACGGAGCTCCCGACGCCGACGACATCGAGATGCTCGGCGACACCGTCACGGCCGCGGTCAACGACGCGCTCGAGAAGGCCCGGGCTCTGCAGGAGCAGCGGCTCGGCCCGATCGCGGGCGGCATGGGGGGCCTCGGGCTCCCCGGCGTGTAGTCCCGCGGAGCTCAGTTGTTCGCCGGCCCGATCCAGGACCTGATCGACGAGCTAGCGCGGCTTCCCGGAATCGGGCCCAAGAGCGCGCAGCGGGTCGCGTTCCACCTCTTGAAGGCGACGGCCGCCGACGCGCAGCGGCTCGCTCATTCGATCGTCGAGGTGAAGGAGAAGGTCCGCCTGTGTCGGCGCTGCTTCAACCTCGCCGACCAAGAGCTGTGTGAGTTCTGTCGCGACCAGCGCCGCGACCCCACGGTGATCTGCGTCGTCCAGGAGCCCCCAGACATCGTCGCGGTGGAGCGGACACGGGAGTTCCGAGGGCTGTATCACGTGCTCCACGGCGCGATCTCGCCGATCGACGGGGTAGGTCCCGACGATCTTCGGATCTCCGAGCTCCTCGAGAGGTTGAATCGCTTGGGGAATGGGGAAGGGTCGGTGCGAGAGGTCATCGTCGCGACGAACCCCAACACCGAGGGCGGGGCCACTGCGATGTACCTCGCGAGGTTGCTCGTCCCTCTAGGCGTCGAGGTGACCCGGCTTGCGAGCGGGCTCCCGGTAGGGGGCGACCTCGAATATGCCGACGAGGTCACGCTCGGCAGGGCGCTCGAGGGCCGTCGCCGGATGCAGGATTGACAGGCACGTAAGTACCAGGGAAAATCTGGAAGCCAGGGAGGAATGGGCCATTTGTGCGTCGAACCAGTGACGGACAGCGGTCGTGCGGATGCTCAGCGTAGCTGGTAGGGTCTTGAAGGAGTGAGGATGGCCACCCAGAACCGGTACATCAGCGTAAAGCCGTACTTCCCCCACGCGCTCGTCGCGACGGCCGGGGTCGTGCTGGCTCCGATCGCGGTGATCATCGCGACGGTTGCGCTCGCGCGCACGGCTCCTTCGGTGTTGACTCTCGTGTTCCTCGCGCTAGGCGTCGCGCTGGTCGCCGCGGTCGTCGGCTCCGCCCTGTGGCGTCGCCGGCCCGAGTCCGCCGACATCGGATTCGACCAGCTCATGTTGTGGGCGTGGCTCCATCGCCGCAACGCGGAGGACCGGCTGGAGAAGGGCGCAAGCCTTCTCGGCCTCGACCGCGCCGGCACGCCGATCGCAGACGTCCAGATCAGCCGCGAGCGCCAGCTCGCGGTCTTGCACGATCTCAACGCCGCGCTCGAGTCCAAGGACCCCTATACGCACGGACACTCACAGCGCGTCGAACGGCACTCGTACCGGACCGCGTTCGCGATGGGGCTGAGCGTCCACGACATCGAGGATCTCCGCCGCGGCGCGGCTCTGCACGACGTCGGCAAGATCCGCATCCCCGATCGCATCTTGCGCAAGCCGACTCAGCTCACGATCGAAGAGCGCGCGGTGGTCGAGGAGCACGTCGTCGTCGGCGCGTGGATGGTGTCCCAGGTGGGCAACTCCGACGTCGTGTCGGCGGTCCGCCATCACCACGAGCGGTGGGACGGAGCCGGGTACCCCGACGGTCTCGCCGGTTCCGACATCCCTCTGTTCGCTCGGATCATCGCCGTCGCGGACGCGTACGACGCGATCACGTCTACGCGTCCCTACCGGGTGAGCTCCGATCGCGAGTTCGCGGTCGACGTCCTGCGCGAATCGTCGGGCACTCAGTTCGACCCGCAGGTCGTGGACGCGTTCATCGCGGCGTTGCCGCTGCGGACCCCGGTCGCCGGGCTCATGGTGCTTCTCGCCGGCCCCCGCCTCGTCTTCAAGGAGATCTCGTTGTGGCTGCGCAAGCTCGGCGCGGGCAACCTCACGCCCGCGGTCGGCGCGGTCGGCGCGGCAGTCATGCTGTCGTCGTTCGTCGCCGCACCCGCCTTCACGCCCGACGACCCGATCCGGATGCGTCCCGCGCCGCAGGTGCAGGGGGCCGACCAGAACTCCTCACTCGTCGCGGCCGGTCCGAAGGCGACGACGCCCCGCACGCCCGAGAAGGCGAAGCCCGCGCGCGGGAAGCCCGCTAAGGACGCGCGGGCCCGCGACGACCGTCGCAAGCGGGGCCCGCTCACGCAGGTGCTCGGCAGCCGCATAACGCGCCGTGGGAACAACGGCCCCGCCGACGGCGGGGGTGGAGGCAACGACGGCAACGACAACGGAGGCACTGGCGGTGGCAGCGGACCGCCCCAGGGCACACCGCCGACCGACGGCGGAGGCTCTGAAGCGCCGCCGGCCCCCGCGCCGAGCGAGGAGCCCACGCCCGAGCCCAGCTCTCCTCCGGCGGACGAGGGCGACAAGGACCACACCGACCCACAACCCGATCACGGCCGCGACTGCGACGACCATCCGGGCAGCGGCGGCGGCGGAGGCAACGAGAAGCACTGCGACCTTTAGTTACGCCGCGATCGTCGTTTAGTACGCCGCGATCGTCGAGACGATCGCGGGGGTGGCCTAGCGGTCCCGGCAGACGGTCGCGGGGGTTGCCCGCACAGTGCAAGGAGCCGTGGCCCTTCTATTTCCCACGGTTATCGTGAGATGACATGGGACTCGTCGTACAGAAATACGGAGGGACGTCGGTAGCCGACGCGCAACGCATCAAGCGCGTCGCCGAACGCGTGGTGTCGTGCGTCGACGCGGGTCAACGCGTGTGCGTCGTGGTCTCGGCGATGGGTTACACGACCGACGAGCTCGTCGACCTCGCGGCGCAGATCTCCGCCACCCCCCATGCGCGCGAGCTGGACATGTTGCTGTCGGCCGGCGAGCGCATATCGATGGCCTTGCTCTCGATGGCCATCATCGAGCTCGGCCGCGAGGCGATCTCGTTCACCGGCAGCCAGGCCGGCATCGTCACCGATACTCGTCACGGCCGGGCGAAGATCGTCGACGTCCGCGCCAAGCGTGTGCTCGAGGCACTCGACACCGGCAAGGTCGTGATCGTCGCCGGTTTCCAAGGGGTGTCGACCGAATACGACGTGACCACCCTCGGTCGCGGAGGGAGCGACACCACCGCGGTTGCCCTCGCCGCGGCCCTCGATGCCGACGCGTGCGAGATCTTCACCGACGTCGACGGCGTCTACACCGCGGACCCACGCATCATTCCGGAAGCGCGCAAGCTCCATGCGGTCTCGTACGAAGAGATGCTCGAGCTCTCCGCCAGCGGCGCAAAGGTCCTCATGTTGCGCAGCGTCGAATACGCTCGTAACTACGGAGTGCTCATCCACGTCCGGTCGTCGTTCACCGACGAGGACGGCACGTGGGTGAGGGAGGAGGACGCGCGAATGGAACAGGCGATCATCTCCGGAATCGCCCACGACACCTCCGAGGCCAAGGTCACGATCATGCGTGTGCCCGACCGCCCCGGGATAGCGGCGCGCGTCTTTCGCCCGCTGGCCGACGAGGGCGTCAACGTCGACATGATCGTGCAGAACGCGTCCGACGAGGCCGGTCACACCGACATCTTCTTCACGCTTCCAAAGGACGACCTCGGACGCGCCCAACCGGTCCTCGAGGCGATAAGCAGCGAGGTCGGCGCGCAGGGGATCGAGACCGACACGGACATCGGCAAGGTGTCGCTGGTCGGGGCCGGCATGAAGTCGAACCCCGGCGTTGCGGCGGATATGTTCGAGGCGCTCGGCGACGCCGGGATCAACCTCGAGATCATCTCGACCTCTTCCATCCGCATCTCGTGCGTCGTTCGGGCGGAGGACGTCGAACGAGCGGTGAAGGCGATCCACGACAAGTTCGGACTCTCGGAAGAGACCGTCCTGCGCGAGCTGCATCCCGCGACCGTGACCGACGAGATGCGCGCGCTGGGCCGGGACGGGGCGCGATGAGGCTCGCGATCGTCGGGGTTACCGGCGCGGTAGGCGGGGAGATCCTCGGGATACTCGAGCAACGCGACTTCCCCGTCGACGAGCTCGTGCCGGTGGCGTCGCCCCGCTCGGCCGGGCGAAAGCTCTCGTTTCGCGGCGCGCAGCACGAGGTCGTTGCATTGGCCGCCGACGCATTCGAGGGGGTCGACGTCGCGCTGTTCGACGTCCCCGACGACGTCGCGCTCGAGTGGGCCCCCGTCGCAGCTGCGGCCCGAGCCACCGTCGTGGACAACAGCGCCGCCTTCCGGATGGCTCCCGACGTCCCGCTCGTCGTACCCGAGATCAATCCGAACGCGATAGATCGAGCGACGCGCTCGATCATCGCGAGCCCCAACTGCACGACGCTCGCGATGGTGGTGCCGCTCGCAGCGCTGCACGCCCGGGCCGGGCTGAACCGCCTCGTCCTTGCGTCGTACCAGGCCGCATCGGGCTCGGGCAAGGGCGGTATCGACGAGCTGTGGGACCAGTCCGAGAGGGTCGCGAAGGAAGCCGAGAGCGTTCGTGCGGGGCTCGCGCGCGACGTGCTCGAGCCCGGCGACACGTTCGCGCATCCGATCGCGATGAACGTCATCCCGCAGTGCGGATCCTTCAAAGAGGACGGATACACCAGCGAGGAGCTCAAGCTCTGCCACGAGACCCGCAAGATCATGGATCTCCCCGACCTGCGGGTCTCGGCGACGTGCGTACGGGTGCCGGTGATGATCGGCCACGGGGTCGCCGTCCACGCGGAGTTCGACCGGCCGATCGATCCCGACGAGGCGCGGTCGATCCTCGCCTCGGCCCCCGGGGTCGAGCTGGTCGACGATCCCGGCGCGGCTCTCTACCCCACGCCGCTCCAGGCGGCGGGCAGGGACCCGTGCTACGTCGGGCGCATCCGCCAGGACCTGGCCGACCCCACGGCGCTCGAGCTCTTCTGCGTCGCCGACAACCTGCGCAAGGGAGCCGCCCTGAACACCGTGCAGATCGCCGAGCTGTTAGGCCGCTAGCCACGGGGTAGGAGTGGTTGCGAGCAGGCCCGCCGGGGCGCCGAGAAGGTCGTAGCGGACCGCCTCGGCGGGACGCAGAAAAAAAGGGGAACGGTTGGGCCTCGTCGGGCGTCGTTCGGGGCGATGGAAGAAAACTGGACGGCGCAGGGTAGACGATGAGACCTCGAGTGGCGGTGATCGGGAGCGAGGTCTGTTTGGATGCTGGGCGCGAGCGCGATCGGGACCGGGAGCTCACCGCGCTCTTCAACGATCATTACGACTCCCTGAGGCGGTTCGCCTACGTGATGTTGCGCGACGGCGCCGCCGCGGAGGAGATCGTCATGGAGGCCTTCGCCAAGGCGATGTCTCGCTGGCGCCTGTTCAGCAAGGCCGAGCACCCGTCGGCCTACCTGCGCCAGATCGTCGTCAACCTGTGCCGCTCGAAGATGAGGCGCAAGGCGATCGAGTACAGGGTCAACGCGTTGACAGGTGGGAACCCGGCCGAGCGGAAGCCCGACTGGGACGTAGACGCGCACAGCACCCGGATGGACATATGGGAAGCGGTGACGCGGCTCCCCGATCGCCAGCGAGTCTGTATCGTCCTTCGCTATCTGGAGGACATGACCGAGCCGGAGATCGCCGAGGTGCTGCAGATCCC
This sequence comes from Actinomycetota bacterium, assembly GCA_036554505.1. Taxonomy (GTDB): domain Bacteria; phylum Actinomycetota; class CADDZG01; order CADDZG01; family WHSQ01; genus DATBND01. The sequence goes on from DATBND010000033.1 coordinate 7,116, forward strand.
CGTCGGAACGGTGAAGTCCCAGCTCTCGCGCGGCCGCGCGAAGCTCGCGGGATGGCTGGGAACCGATCTGTTGGGGGATGAGACGCCGTGAACGACGACGAGCGCATCGAGCGCGCCCTCAAGTCGATCGGCGACTCCTACATCAAGGACAACCCGGCCAACTTCCCCGCGTTTCGTGAGGGGGTCATGCGCCGCCAGCGACGACGCCGCTGGTTTCAAGCCGGGTCGGCGGTGGCGCTCGCGGGGGCGACCGTAGCGATCGGCCTCTTCTTCGCTCGCTCGGCGCCCCTCGACCGATCCGATCCGATCCCGCCGGCGGGAGGCGACGTCACGGAGGCGATCACCGATTCCGTCATCGTCGGCGACATACCGAGCCAGGTCAACGTCGGACGTAAGGCCATCTGGGTGACCAGCAAGTCCGGGAGCGTCACGCGCATCGACGCCGCGACGAAAGAGACGGTAACGCGCGATCTCGGCGGTCTGCCGACCGACCTCGCCGTCGGCGGCAGCGGGGTGTGGGTCGCGAACGACGGACGGCTCCAGCGCGTACCGCTGACGGGGACGGGCGCGATCGACAGCTTCGGCATTACGCAGAGCTCGGCACGCATGCACGTCTCGGTCGCCCCCGGCGCGGTCTGGGTGGTCGTGCCCGGCGAGCAGGTGTATCGCGTCGACGCGAAGAACGGCGAGCCGACTGCGTTCGACGCAGGCGCGAGCCCCGCCGACATCGCCGTTGCCGACGGAGTGTTGTGGGCGCTCGACCTCGCCGGACGTATCCAGGGCTACGACGTCCGCACCGGAGAGCCGGTCGGCGATGCCATCGACGTGCCCACGGGCGACGACGCCGAGATCACGCTCGGGTCCGGCGCGCTCTGGTACGGCGTCAAGGCCGATACGACGTTCATGCGCATCGACCTCGAGACGGGGGGGCAACGCACGATCACGCTGCCGAGCAACTACGTGGACATGGGCGTGGGCCAGAGCGAGGTGTGGGTCCTCATGGCCGGCGGAGACGACACCGGCAGCTTCGCGGCCGCCGACCCGGCGACCGGACGCCTCGTCGGAGACATGCACTCGATAGAAGGTGCCCCCGTCGACGTGGCCGTCGGCAGGCAGGCCCTGTGGATCATCAATGCGACCGGCAACCGCGCGCTGCGCGTGCAGAAGGACCTGCTCGAGGACTAGCCGTCCTCTGCGCCGATTCACTCCCTCTCGTCCGCAACGCGCGTCGAGCGGAACCAATGGAGTCCCTCGCCTGTCTCTATGTCGTGAAGACCAAGGACGGCGGCGAGACCACACCAGCGCACGGAAGGGACACGACGATGACGATGCGGCACGATCTGGACCAGCGGGGGGCTAACCTGATCCCCACGCGGCAAGCACCCGCGAAGCGGAGGCGTATGCGACCGAGGGCTCGCGCAGCATTCTTGATCAGCGTGAGCGTCGCGGGATTACTGGGCGGGCTCGCGTGCTCGGCCACTCCCGCGGGCGCGGCGTACCCCGGCGCCAACGGGAAGATCGCGTTCGAGACGCGACGGAACGGCAACCCGGAGATCTTCATCATGGACGCCGACGGTTCCAGCCAGGAGCGCCTGACGTTCAGTCCGACCAAGGACATCGCGGCCACGTGGTCACCGGACGGCAGCCGCATCGCGTGGGGAAGCGAAGAGGACGGCGACCGCGAGATCTTCGTCATGAACGCCGACGGCACCGATCAGCAGCACCTCACCTTCAACCACGCCTACGACCGCGCACCGACGTGGTCGCCCGACGGGACGAAGATTGCGTTCACGAGCCATCGCGGCGGGGAGTACGGCATCTACATCATCAACGCCGACGGCACCGACGAGCGCCGGCTTCCCACGAGCAACAAGAGCGACCGGCATCCGTCGTGGTCGCCCGACGGCTCCAAGATCGTCTTCGGCAGTCAGCGTGATGGAAACCCCGAGATCTATGTCATGAATTCGAACGGAACTCACGAGCGCAGGCTGACGAACAATCCCGCGGGCGACTCCGTGCCCAACTGGTCGCCGGACGGTTCGATGATCACGTTCATGAGCACACGCAACGGGAGCCCAGAGATCTACGTCATGAACGCCGACGGCAGTGGAGAGACGCGCGTGACGCGCGACGACTACTACGACAGCGAGCCGAACTGGTCCCCGGACGGAAGCAAGGTCGTCTACTGGAGCAACCGCGACGGCAACATCGACATCATCACGGTGGACCCCGACGGCACCGACGAGCAGCGGATCACCTCGCACCCCGGCAAGGACTACAGCCCCGATTGGCAGCCCGTGTGCACGGTCCAGGGGACGCACGGCCCCGACACGCTGTTCGGCACCGAGGGCCCCGATCTCGTTTGTGCCGGTGGGGGAGACGACACGCTCATGACCGGAGGTGGTCTCGACGTAGTCTTCGCGGGCACGGGCAACGACATGGTCGCCGGAGGCGGCGCGGGTGACGTGCTCGTCGGAGGCATCGGGGACGACTCGATTGCCGGAGAGGCGGGCGACGATTGGATGACGGGAGGCGCAGGAGTCGATGATCTCAGCGGTGGCGAGGGATCGGACCGGCTCGACGCGCGCGACGCGGCGTCCGGTGACGAGCTCGACGGCGGGTTGGGGCCCGACAAGTGCCTGACCGACCGCGGAGACACCCGGCTCAACTGCCCCTGACGGCGTGAGGGACGCCTCGTCGAGGCGCCGCCCCTCCCTCCGTCCCGCCCGGGCGTCCCGCCGAGCCGGTCCGCCGGGGCGCTGTAATCGTTGTCCCGCCCGGGCGTCCCGCCGAGCCGGTCCGCCGGGGCGCTGTAATCGTCGTTCCGCCAGGATCACTGCGACGCTACTGCTCGTCACGCTTCTGGCGGCATGCACGTCGTCGGACCCCGCGCCTCGGCCGCGCGCCGCGGAGACCAGCTTCTCTCCGCCGCCTCCCCCGCGCGACTTCCCCTCGGCGTCGGTCGCGCCACAGGTGGCGAAGCCGGCGCGCAACTGGTTCCAATCGGGCTGTCGGCTTCCGCTCGACTACTTGAAGCGGATCCGGCGCGGGTACTACCAGGACCGCAGTCCGGACATCGTCATGGTCCCGCGCGAGCCCAACTTCTTCGGGGGCTTCACGTCGACCACTCATTCCGGGCCGTGGCCCTACGTGCAGAACATCCCGCTCGTGTTCTACGGGCCGGGCGTGATCCAACCGGTTGGGGACGTCGAGACCGAACGAGAGGCGACGGTCGCCGACCTCGCTCCGACGCTCGCCCACTTGCTCGACCAACCGTGGCACGACGACCGCCCCGGCGCTGCGGTCGAAGGCGTGGAGCTCGTCGACGCGTCCAAGAAACCGAAGCTGGTCCTCAACATCGTGTGGGACGGCGGCGGGTGGAACGTTCTGCGTCAGTGGCCACGAGCGTGGCCGACGCTACGAAAGTTCATGAGGCGCGGCGCCTCCGTGCAGGACGTCACCGTCGGGACCTCCCCGTCGGTCACGCCTGCGAGTCACGCCACGATGGGCACGGGCACTTGGCCGCGCGTCCACGGGATCGTCGACATCCCGCAACGAGAGGGCGAGTCGATCATCTCGTCCTACCCAGCGACCTCGCCGAGGTTGCTCAACGTGTCGACGTTCGCGGACGAGTTCGACCTCGCGACGGACAATCGCGCGCAGGTGGGGATGATCGCCTATCTCTACGCGCATCTCGGCATGATGAGCCACGGCGCGCAGAGCGCGGGCGGGGACAAGGACATCGCCGTGGTCGCGGACGGGGGGCCGGGCGACCTGATCACCAACGACGACTATTACTACCTCCCCCCGTATCTCCAGACCGTCGGCGGTTACGAGGAGGACATCGCCGACGTAGACCGATCCGACGGCAAGTCGGACGGGAAGTGGTTGGGCCACGCCCTCGACGTGCTCACCACGCAGCGCCACAGCCCGGTGTGGGAGCTCTACCAGACCAGGCTGCTGGAGACGATGATCGAACAAGAGGGATTCGGCAGCGACGGCGTGACCGACCTAGTGTTCGTGAACTACAAGCAGATCGACGACGCCGGCCACAACTGGAACATGCTCAATCCTGAGATGCGATCGACGATCGAGTACGCGGATGATGTGTTAGGGAAACTCCAGCGATTCTTGAACCGGACCGTCGGAAAGGGGGAGTGGATGATGACCGTGACCGCGGATCACGGCCAAGCTCCCGATCCCCGCGCGGTCGGCGCGTGGCCCATACGCATGCAGG
>DATBND010000052.1:0-7127 GCA_036554505.1 Actinomycetota bacterium
ATCGCAGCCCGACCTCGGCTCCACGCGCGCCCAAACTCCTCCTGAGTCTTCGTCATCCCGCCCGCCTCTCGTCTGGTTGACCGACGCGCATGCGCTGGAGGCCGACCTTGTCGGGGCAAAAGCCGCAAACCTTGCAACAGCAACCGCCGCGGGGCTTCCGGTGCTTCCGGGCTTCGTCATCACGACGCGCGCGCCGCGTCGAGTTGGGCTCGTGCTTCGGGGGGCGTTCGGCGATGCACTGCGCGCGGCGTGGGCGTCTCTGTCGGAAGACGGCTCGAGGCCGCTGATCGTTCGCTCGTCGTCGACCACCGAGGACGGAGAGTCGTCGTCGATGGCCGGGATGTTCGAGTCGATCGCGGACGTCCGCGACTACAAGTCGTTTATCGCCGCGGTGGAGCGCGTACTTCGTTCGGCGCGGACGGCCTTGGCGGCAGGCAAGCCGGCGCCGATGGGCGTGCTCGTGCAGCCAATGCTCGACCCGCGCGCCGGCGGGATCATGTTCGGCCTCGACCCGGTCACCGGACGAGCCGACCGGCTGACGGTCGTGGCGATAGAGGGCGGCCCCGAGCCACTCGTCTCCGGACGCGCCGAGGGTCATGAGTACTCGTTGTCGTCCACCGGTCGCATCATCCGCAAGGGACGGTCGTCACCGCGCCTGTTGAGCTTCCGCGATCGCCGGGCCCTCGTCGAGCTTGCTCACCGCGCGGCTACGAGGTTCGGCGGACCTCAGGACATCGAATGGTGCATCGACCACGACGGTTCGCTGGTGATGTTCCAGACCCGGCCGGTCACCGCCATCGGCACCCGCACAACCGGGCCGATGTTGGGCCCGGGGCCGGTGGCCGAGACGTTCCCCGACGCGCTGGCGCCGCTCGAGGTCGACCTGTGGGTCGATCCGCTCCGAACCGCGATCGAGCACGCGCTGCGCATAGCGGGAGCCGCGTCGCGCCGGCAGATCGCGCGCTCTCCGGTCGTCACGACCGTCGGTGGCCGCGTTGCCGCGGACCTGCACCTGCTCGGGGTCGCAACAGCGCGCAAGACCTTCCGGCAACGGCTGAATCCGGTCCCCCCGGCGCGGCGTGTGGGGGCCGCGTGGCGCGTCGGACGGTTGCACGCTGCCCTGCCGGCGCTGAGCGCTCACCTCGTCCGCACGATCGACGCGCATCTCGAGGCCGTGCCCGACCCGTCCGAGCTTACGAACGAGCAGCTTCTCAACGTCCTCCTCAAGGCACGGCGCGCACTCGTGTCTCTGCACGGCTACGAGGTCCTCGCCGGGCTCCTCGCGCGCTCGAGCGAGGACGACGGCGAGACGACGGCTGCGGGGCTCGCGCTTCACGCCCTTGTAGCGGCGCGCGACCGTGGAATCGACGACGACCGGCTCGCCGCGGAGTCGCCCGAGGTCTTGAGCCTCGTGCCGCCGTCGATAACGGCGAACCGGCCTCTTCCGCCCGCGCCGAGCGTCATCACGGTCGACGCGCTGCGCGCGATAGGCCCGCGCGAATCGCTGAAGCTGCGCATCCGCTGGGTGCACGAGCTGTCGGCGCGCTCCGCGCTCGAGCTCGGACGGAGACTCGTGCCCGCCGGCCACCTCGACGTTCCCACTCAGATCGCGCTGTTGTCGCTGGACGAGCTCGAGGCGATGGTCGTCGACGACCGCGCTCCCGCGGACCTGGCGACGCGCGTCGCGCCCGCGTCCCCACCACTGCCCAGTGCGTTCCGCCTTTCGCTCGACGGCGTCCCGGTCGCGTCCGAGACCGGCGCGGATCGGGGCAGCGGGGCCGGCGGGGGCGGGGGCATGGGACGCGTCCATCTGGGCGAGACACCGGCTCATGGCGACGTGCTCGTCGTGCAGTCTCTCGACCCCGGGCTCGCCCACCTCCTCCCCAGCTTGGGAGGGCTCGTGTCCGAGACCGGAAACATCCTTTCGCACCTGGCGATCCTCGCCCGAGAGTTCGGCGTGCCCACAGTCGTGGGGATGACAAACGCTCGCACAGCGTTCGACGAGGGCGACGTCGTCGTCGTGGACGGCTCCACCGGCGAGGTGTTCAGCGTGGAGGAGACGTAATGGCGCGCAAGCTCGGGCTCGTCATGCTGTCGATCGTGCTCGTCGCGTCGGGCACGTATCTCTTCGTCTACCTATACCGATGGGAGTGGAACCGAGCCGTCATAGCGGGCGTCTTCGTGATCGCGGCGGAGATCGCGATCGCGGCAACTCTGATCCTCGGAAAGCTCGCGACGATGGAGCAACGGATGCAGGATCGCGACCGTGCCCCGTCGTTTGGCGCCGCGGAGATCCGCGACGACCTCACGGAGACTGCTCCCCCGCCGCGACCCGCGTTCAAATGGTTGGCGCGCAGTGGGGACGACCTCAACGTGTTCGTTCCCGTGCTGATGGGCGCCGGGATCGTGCTGTCGGGCATCGCGTGGCTGGTCGAGCGTTTCGCTCGCATGACCGCACGCCCGGCCCTCGAGGCGGGCCTCGTCACGCGCCTCGCGCCGCTTGCGCTGCCCGAGGGAGGCTTCCTCGCACCGGTCGGCGCATCGGTCCCGGTCGAGCGCCGGTGCGACTGGGGGCGTCTCTTCAAGCTCTCGTTCGCGGCCCTCGTGGTCGCCGCGATGCTCGCCATGGCCGTCGACGAGCTTGGCGACCTCACGCAGAACCGGCCGGAGCTGGACGTGCCGGGCCGGGCCGGCCAGCTCACGCTCCAGATCTCGGACCACGGCTGGCCGCGCACGATAGAGGACGGAGCTCGCTCGTTGTGGAGCGCGTGTCTGTCGACGCTTCCGAACGGCTATCAAGCGAGCGGATTCGTCACGACCGCCCCCGGGCAGGTCACGATGCTGATCGTCCCGAAGCCGGGAGAGAGCGCCCAGCGCCGACTGTTCGGGTGCCTCTCGGACTCGACGCTCGACAACCTGAGCGCGTCGATCGTCAGCTTCGGCTCGGCCGCGCGCTGACTATTCGTAGACGTGCTGCACGCGCACCCATAGGCGGCGGGGCGCGTCGAGGACGCGACTGAGCGCGGTGAACACCGAGCTCGTCGAGGTGGCGCCGTTTGATTCGAGGCCGGCGACGAACGCGATCTGCTCGAGCGACGGCGGCCCGACGGCGAGGTTCCGGGCGAGCGCGGACATGGGCGACATACCGTCGCGCCGCACGAGGTAAGCGGCGGCCATCGTCCCCGTACGACCGACGCCCGCTCCGCAATGGATGTAGACGAGGCCCTTCGAGCCGTCGACGGTCGCGAGGAACTGGGAGACCTGCTCGTGGGTCGGCGCTTGCCCGTCACGCATGGGGACGCGAACGAGGTTCATACCGAGGCTCTCGATGTAACCCCGCTGGAAGTGGAGGTCCTCGGCCCTCAGGTCGACGATCGTCTTGACACCCTGGTCGGCGAGGGCGGCATAGCCCTCGCGCGAGGGGGCCGAGCCCCGCCACATCCCCGCGTCCACCTCGGTGAGGTTCTTGATTCCCGGAAGCGGCGCAAGCGGCCGCGCCGCATCGGTCGCGGCAAGGATGCGGAACGCGGCGAAGATCGCCAGGTTCCCGACGACCAGGAAGACGACCAAACCGATGAGCGTGTTCCGCATGGCCCTGAGGAGCATCCTCGCGGAGATGCGACGGTTCGGAAGTGCGACGGCTGAGTCCATGAGTCGCTCTGTTCTCCCCGGCCTCGGCCATTCCTCTCGCGCGGTCCTTGCGCGACGCCGGGCCGGGCGGCAAAGAGGACTAATGGAACATCAGTCGCGAAAGCCCACGCTCGGCGCGGCGTCTATGTCTCAGAAGTCGACGCGCAGGCCTCGGTGCTTTAGGTCGGTTGCTCCTGGGGCCCCGGCTCGCTGGGCGCGACCGCCTCGTCGACGACCGCGAACGACGCCCACGACCGACCGCTGATGATCGTCGCCGACGAGGTCGCCAGCGCGATCGTCTTGCCGTTCTCGTGGACGATCTCGGCCTGGGCGACCGCGAACGTCTTGCCTGCGTGGACGACGCGGGCCTCGCATCGCAGCTTCTTGCCGTCGGCCCACGCCGGGCGCACGAACTGAACCTTCAAGTCGAGCGAGGCCACGATCTGGTTCTTGTCGAGGATGGAAGCGAACGCGCCGGCCATCGCGCAGTCGGCAAAGTACGCCAGCACACCGCCGTAAATGGTCGCAGCCGGGCTCGTCAGCCACGGAGTCGCGCGCATGGTGGTGCTGAACTTCCCGTTGCCTCCCTCGGGATCGCCCATCCCGAACAGTCGAACGAACGGCGGCGCCGGGATCTCCTCGCGTTGTTGCATCGCAAGGATCTCGTTCCACGTAAACCGGGTCCACTCGTCCGACAACACGGAGCCGCTAGGCAGCGGACGTTGATATGGATCGGGCGTGTCGTAGGTCGGCAATTCGACCGTTGGCAGCTCGCCCTCGAGCGGAGGCACGTCCATCGAGACGACGAAGCAGCGCGTCGTCGCGTGCGCGACGAGCTTCCCGTGAGCATCCTCGATCAGTCCCTCGGCAAGGCCGACGCGGTTTCCGACCTCGATCGGCCGCGCGCGTGCGATGAGATGGCTGCTCGACGGATCGATCGGTCTGAGGTAGTTGAGCGAGAGGTCGGACGTCACCACGACCTTGCCGGGGCCGAGCGGCGCCATGACCGCTCCGCCTAGCGGTGCATCCGCGACAAGGGCGGACGTGCCTGCAAAGAACACACCCGCGCTGCTCTGCAACCACGGGCTCGCGGGCATCGAGAACGTCACGGACGCGGCGCCCGCGCTGACCGGGGTCAATCCGAAGAGGTGATGGATGGGCGGGGCGGGCATCTGACTGCGGAAGCCCGCCTTCATGCGATCGAGCCCCGAGAGCCCCAGAAGCGCAGGGTCGGGATAGCTGCCCCTGACCGGCTCGTCATCCATCCACGACATGCCCGGCAACCTACTCGCCACGCTTACCTGCTCGTGCGCCCGGCTCGAGCAGGGGAAGGACGCCCGCGATCGCCATCAGGAGACCGACGCGCGGCCACGCCGACAGTGCGGGCCCTTCGTAGTAGGGCCCGCGCATCTCGTTCCAGATGAAATCGCCGAAGCTGGCGCCTGCCCCCGGCCGGAGGATCGGAAGCACGGGCTGGCCCGGCATCAGCAACGTCACGGTCGGGAGTTCCCCGACGTCGCCGTGAATCAGGCCGTGCTCGAGCGACCCCCACAGCTCCGCGAGCGTCTCGCCGATGAGGATGGCGAGGGCCGAGTAGATCGCGATCACGACGAGCATCGTCACCGGCGCGATCGACACCTCTTTACGGATCTCTCTTCGCACGCCCCACGCAAGCATGCCGGGCAGCAACGTTGCGGCGATCGTGAGCAAACCGCGCGCCGTCCCCATGGTGACGACCGGCACGTCCACCACCGGCGGTGCCATGACGTGCGTCAGGCAGTTATGCGCTCGGCCGCGCTCCGGTACTGCTTGCCGGCGTGGTAGCTCGAGCGCACGAGCGGGCCGGACTCGACCCACGCGAAGCCGAGCTCGGACGCGCCGTACGCCTTGTAGCGCGCAAACTCGTCGGGGTGGACCCAGCGATCGACCGGAAGGTGCCACGCGACGCTGGGCTGCAGATACTGGCCGATCGTCAAGATGTCGCAACCTGTCGCTCGCAACGAGCGCATCGCTTCGTAGACCTCGTCTTCGGTCTCGCCCATCCCGACGATCAAGTTCGACTTGGTCACCTGATCGGAGCGGAGTTCCTTGGCCCACTCGAGGAGCCTCAGGCTCGCGTCGAAGCCGAAACCCGGACGAATCGACGGATGAAGCCGCGCGACGGTCTCGAGGTTGTGGGCGAGGACGTCTGGGCGCGCGTCGATCACGCGCGCGAGCGATTCCCTCGGTGACTCCTTGCGACCCTTGAAGTCGGGGATGAGTACCTCGATCCCGCAATCGGGTAGCGCGTCGCGGATGGCGCGGATCGTCGCGGCCCAGTGCGCCGATCCCGCATCGTCGAGATCGTCGCGCGCGACTCCGGTGACTACCGCGAACTTCAGGCCCAGCAGTCGGACCGCCTCTGCGATCTTCGCCGGCTCTTCGACGTCGAGCGGCTGAGGCTTCGCGGTCATCACGTCGCAGAACCCACAGCGACGCGTGCAGAGGTCCCCACACAAGAGGAACGTCGCCTCGCGCGCCTCCCAGCACTCGTAGATGTTGGGGCAGGCCGCCTCCTCGCAGACCGTATGCAATCCGCGCTCTCGCATGATCTGACGCAGCTCGCCGAAGTTCTTCCCATGACGGACCTTGACCTTGAGCCAGTCCGGACGGCGTCCGGCGCGTGGCGCGCCCTCCCCGGGGGCCGCGTGCAGGGGCGCGCCGCGCCGAAGGCCACGCTCGACCTCGGCGCGGCTCTTGATCGTGGGGATCAGGACCTGTGCCATACGACTAATGCTCCACCTAGAACTCGGCTGCTTTGCGCATCTCCTGCTCGATGCGATCGACGTCCGGCAGGAACCAGTGCTCGAGCGTCGGCGCGTACGGCATCGCGGGGATGTGCGCCCCGGCGATGCGGAAGATCGGCGCGTCCAGGTCGAACAGGGCCTTCTCCGCGATCTGCGCGGCGACCTCGGCCCCCACGCCCAGGAACTTGTTGTCCTCGTACACGATCATCGCCTTGCCCGTCTTGCCGACCGACTGAAGCACGGTGTCCATGTCGAGCGGGTAGATGCTGCGGAGGTCGATGACCTCGACGTCGATCCCCTCGCTCGCAAGCCGTTCGGCCGCCTCGATGCAGTAGTGGTGCATGAGGCCGTACGAGACGCATGTGAGATCCGAGCCCTCGCGCCGTACCTCGGCCTTGCCGAACTCGACGGTGTAGCGCTCGTCCGGGACCTCGCCCTTGATGAGGCGATACGTCTTCTTGTGCTCGAGGTAGAGGACGGGGTCGGGGTCTTCGATCGCCTGGATCAGCATCCCCTTCGCGTCGTACGGCGTCGACGGGACGACGACTTTGAGCCCGGGCACGTGCCCGAAGAACGCCTCGATCGATTGCGAGTGATAGAGCGCGCCATGCACGCCACCGCCGTACGGCGCACGGATCACCATCGGGACCCCGAAGTCACCGTTCGACCGGTAGCGGATGCGTGCCGCTTCCTGAACGATCTGGTTGAACG
>DATBND010000053.1:0-2955 GCA_036554505.1 Actinomycetota bacterium
GCCACGACTTCCTCCATTCGGTTGGTTCGGTCACTACCTAGTACGGACTCGCCACACCGGAGTAACAACCGGCGACGGAGCCCTGGGATGACTCGAGTGCGACCATGTCCGTGCGTGCGATCGACCCAGGTCGAGGTTCGCCGCCGGCCCGGGCGATCCTCCGCACGATGGGTGACGCAGGGGTGACGGCTAGCGTCAGTCCGCAAGACGGCGGGAGCCGGTCAGACCAGTCGCCGGTCGGCCGCCCATCGCGTCAGCTCGTGGCGGCTCGACATCTGAAGCTTTCGCAGCACCGCGCTCACGTGCGTCTCGACCGTCTTGACGGATATGTGCAGCCGCGACGCCATCTCCTTGTATGTGTAGCCCCGGGCGATGTGCCGCAAGACCTCCTTTTCCCGCGGAGTCAGCTGGTCCAGCTCCGGGTCGCTGATGTCGGGCGCGTCGCCGGCGAACGCGTCGAGCACGAACCCGGCGAGGCGCGGTGAGAACACCGCGTCGCCCGCGTGGACGCGGCGGATCGCGTCGGCAAGCTCTACGGGATCGATGGTCTTCGTCACGTACCCGCGCGCGCCCGCACGCACGACGTCGATGACGTCCTCGGCCGCGTCCGAGACCGACAGCGCGAGAAAGCTCGTCTCGACGTTCGATCCGTTGACGCCCTCGATGACGGCGCGCCCTCCGCCGGCCGGCATGTGGACGTCGAGCAAGACGACGTCGGGCTTCGTCGCGCGGATTCCTGCGACCGCGTCGTCGACGTCCGAGGCCTCGCCGACGACGTCGAAGTCGTCGCCGAGCTCGCTGCGGACGCCGGAGAGGAAGAGCTGATGGTCGTCGACGAGAAAGATCCTCACCATCGTCACTGCGCCTTCCGCGGAAGCGTGAGCATTACCTCGGTCCCCTCGCCGGGCGCGCTGTGCACGATGGCCGTCCCCCCGAACCGCCTGACGCGGCCCTCGATCGAGTCGCGGATCCCGCGGCGGTCGGCCGGCACGGTCGTCGGGTCGAAGCCCGTTCCCTGATCGCGCACGTACACCGTGACGAGCGACGGCTCGACCTCGGCGTAGAGCGAGATGAGGCTCGCGCCCGAATGGCGCGCCGCGTTGTTCAGCGCCTCGCCGCACGCGGCCCCCAGACCCGACAGGCGCTCGTCCAACTCCGCGTCTCCCACGGTCACGACGTCGACCTTGACGTCGTGCAACGACTCGCATCTGCCCGCCAGCGCGTCGAGCGCTCCGGCGAGCGTCTCGCTCTCCAACGAACCGGTCTTGCCGTAGAGCCACGCTCGCAGCTCGCGTTCCTGGACGCGCGCGAGGCTCGCCATCCGGGTGGCCGAATCGGTGCGTTGCATGAGCGCGAGCGTCTGCAGGACCGAGTCGTGCAGGTGGGCGGCCATGTCGCTGCGCTCCTCGCTTCGGATGCGCTCTCGCCTCTCGTCCGACAGCTGCTTCGCGAGCTTCGTCACCCATGGCCCGAAGATCAACGCGAACCCTCCGAGCGTCGCGGCCATCGGCAGGAACAGGTCTCGAATCGCTCCGAGCCGGATGATCGACAGGTCCAGCGTGCCCGCGAGGAACCAGCCGACCCCGATTACGATGAACACGGCTCCGATCGCGATCCGCAAGGGCGAGACCGGGCCACCGAAGACCGCTTCGATCGGATTCGTGCTTATGCCTTTGCGCGCGTTGCGAAGCGCAACGTCGTTTCGTCCCCAGAGCACGGATGCGCCGAGGCCCGCGAGGCAGATCGGGACGAGGACCGCGTCGCCCCACCAGATCCCCGCATCGCGCAGCAAGACGAGAAGTCCGCCGGTGATCATCGACATCGCGATCACCGGGCGAAGGCCGGAGCGATAGGCCACGGCCGACTCGCTCGACCCCGAAGCCTCTCGCATGATCAGCGCAAGCGACGCGTACAAAAAGATGCCCGCGCCGCCGGCGAAGAAAAGCATCCCGAACGCGATCCGCACGAGCGTCGGGTCGATCCCGTAGCGCTCGCCGATGCCGCCCGCGACGCCGAGAAGAACGCGGTGACGCCGGCTGCGCGTCGGGACAGCGAGCCGGCCCCGAGCCAGCCTGCCGCCCTGCTTCGAGCCCAGTCCCGCCTGTGCGCTCACAAGAATCCTCTCGCCGTTCGAGAGCTTCCCACGCGGCGCCCCCGGCCGGTATCGGGGACTTCCCCCCTGGCGGCCTCGGGGTCGTCAGGGGACGGGCAGGGCAACAACCCATGGCGCCGGCTTCCGACGTACACGGATGATGAGTGTGTGAAGGCGGAGACGGGCACGAGGCGGCAACCGCTACGGAGCATCAAGCGGCATCTGGCCGGCAGCGGACGAGCGATCGGTTTCATGCTCGTGGCTCTCGGAGTGGTGGTCGTGTGGAAGAAGCTCTCGGACCCCTACGGTCTGTTCGACCCACCCGGGGACGGTGCGCTCGTCGCGATCGGTCTCATCGGCGGAGGCATCTTGCTGCTGCGCGACGACCCCACGGTCAAACCCGGCTTCGTCGGCAAGGAGACGGTCAAGGAGCCGCGCGCCCGCTCTCCGCTCACCCTCTTCACGCTGGCCGCTGCATTCGTGGGGCTCGGTATCGGCATCATCCTCGGGAACGTCTCGGTTATCAGTCTGTCCATCGGCCAGCTCACCGCGCTCTTTCTGGTCGTCCTGGGGGGCGGGCTGGTCGTGGGGGCGTGGTGGGGCCGCGCTCGCTGGCTCATCCCGATTGGGATCCTCGTCGTCCCGGCCGCGCTGGTGACGAGCTACATCGACATGCCTCCGCGCGGACACGTGGGATCCAACTACGTCGCGCCGCGTTCGACCGGCGCGATCGCGGCACGCTACAACTTGCTGTTCGGCAACATGACCCTCGACCTCACACGTCTCCGCGACGTTACGGGCTCTACGTTCACGAACATCAACGTCGCGGCCGGCAACGTCACCGTCTACGTCCCCGAGCGGCT
>DATBND010000129.1:0-5813 GCA_036554505.1 Actinomycetota bacterium
TCGCGTAGGCGTCGCCGCTCAGCTCCTCGCCGCCGGTGAGCAGCTTCGCGCCCTCCTGCTGGCCGACGTTGATGTACTCGAGCACACGGTTCTTCTGCTGCTCGTTGATCACCGGCGCCAGCTCGACGTCGGGATCGAGCCCGTTGCCGACCTTCATCCCCTCGACCCGGTCGAGCAGCGCTTCGGTGAAGTCCGAGCGAACGTCCTCGTGGACGATGAGCCGGGACGTCGCCGTGCACCGCTGGCCCGACGTCGCGAACGCGCCCCACGCGCTCGCCTCGACCGCCAGATCGAGCTGCGCGTCGGGCATCACGATCAGCGCGTTCTTGGACCCGAGCTCGAGTGAGCAGCGCTTCATCGAGCGCGCGCACTTCTCGTTGATCATCCGGCCCACGTCGAGCGAGCCGGTGAACGAGATACCGCGGACGTGGGGGTGGTCGACGAGCGCGGCGCCGGCCTCCTCGCCGATCCCGTTGACGAGGTTGAGGACCCCCGGCGGAAGCCCCACCTCGCGGAACATGTCGACCAGGAGCGCGGCGCACAGCGGGGTGTCCTCGGCCGGCTTGAAGACCGACGTGCACCCGGACACGAGCGCCGGCGCGATCTTCCACAGCGGGATCGCGATCGGGAAGTTCCACGGGGTGATGAGGCCCACGACGCCGATCGGGTGGCGAACCGTCATGTAGAACTTGTTCGGGAGCTCTGCGGGGATCGTCTGGCCGAAGAACCGGCGGCCCTCGCCGGCCATGTAGTGGGCGAAGTCGATCCCTTCCTGGACGTCGGCGCGCGACTCGCGCAGCATCTTGCCCATCTCCCGCGTCATGACCTCGGAGAGCTCTTCTTTCCGCTCCTCCAGAAGGAGGGCGACGCGCAGCATGTAGTCGGCGCGCTCGGGGGCCGGGGTCGCGAGCCACGCGGGGTACGCGTCGATCGCGGCTTGAACCGCGCGGTCGACGTCGGCCGCGTCGGACTTGGCGAAGCTGCCCAGGACCTCGGTGCGGTCGGCCGGGTTGCGCGATTCGAACGTCGCGCCGGAGCCTGCGTCTACCCACTCGCCGTTGATGAAGTTGCCGAAGTCTCTGGTCATGCCCGGGCCCCCCAACTTGGACCCCGCGATCATCGAGACGATCGCTTTCAGGGTCGGTCTTCGAGTTCGAAAGGGCATCCTAATTGGACGCGATTCGGCCCCTGTGATCGCTCCTAGAGCAGGAGCCCCATGTCGACGCTGTCCCACAGCTCGCCGTTGCGCCGCCGGTAGTGCTTGACGCGGTAGCCCTCCTCGATGAAACCGTGCTTGCGATACAGGGCGATCGCGGCGTCGTTGTGGGGCCAGACGTCGAGGGCGAGCTTGAATGCGCCCGCGTCCCGGGCCCACTCGACGCAGGCGGTCAACAGCGCGGTTCCGACCCCCCGCCCCCGCCAGTCCGCTGCGACCATCATCCCCATCGTCGCCGGGACTGCATCGGACGCCCATCCGACCCCGGCCTGGCCGATCACACGGTCGGAGGCGACCGCGACGAAGCTCTCGCGGCGCGGGTCATCGAGGCTCTGAGAGAAGCGCTCCCTCCTCTCGTCGCGATCGAACGGGTATTCCATCGCGATCCAGCGGCCTTCGCGAGCGACGGCTTCGGCCAGATCTAGGACCGCGTCGAGCTCTGCTTCCGTCTGCCCTCGAACGAGCCAGCCGCCCTCTTCCTCCGTCATGGCGGCAGGCTAACGGTCATGGCCCGGCGCCCAGTGGTACTGCCCACTCCTTCAACCGGGCCGCTATCTCCGCGATGTCGAGGATCCCGACCTCGACGTCGAGCAAGAGGCCCACGAGCTCGTCGCCCTCGGCCTCGAGCCACATCTCGTTCATCGCGTAGAAGAGGGTCGCTGCGAGCGCAGCCGTCCGCTTGTTCCCGGTCGGAAAGACCCGCTTACGAACGAGCGAATAGAGAAGGGCTGAGGCTTTCGTATGGATGTCGGGGTAGAGATCCTGTTCCCCGAGCGTCGATTGAGGTAGACGGATCGCCAATTCGAGAAACCCGAAGTTAATGGGTGGGTCTTGTCCCGTCTCTGCATGGTGCGCTTTGATGACATCGGACGCGGTCACGTGCCGCACGTGTCCTCCTCACGGTTCTCGCTTTCCGAGTTTGTCGAGGGCATCGCGGTACTGCTTCCGCGCTCGATCCAGGAAGGCATCGATTTCCTTTTCTCGGCCCTCGTCGATCAGATAGTTGTATAGAGCGCGCGTCGCGATGTCGTTGATGGTCGTGTTCGTAGCGAACGCGTGCGTCCGCATAGCTTCATAGACATCTCTTGAAACGCGCAGCGTCACTGCTTGGGTCCCGGGCTTCCCGGATGCGGCTGGGGTACCGGAGCCACCGCTCTCTTTATTCTCTTCATCTATGCGCACCATGTCGTCCTTTGGATAGATGCACCGCGGCGTCATCCACGGTGGAACCGAAGCATTCGGCTCATGGCCGCCCACACAGCAGCCCCGCCGAGACCTAAGTTCACCTCCTCGCACCGGCGTGCCGTCACGACATCATGATGTCATGATGGCGCGCCCTACACAAGGAGACTGGCTCAGGCCTCGGGCTCCCCTTGGGCGAGCTCTTGCGAGCGCTCCATCGCGGCCTGGATCGCATTGAGGAAGGCGGCGCGCACGCCGGACTGCTCGAGCACCCGGATGGCTCGTATCGTCGTGCCGCCGGGCGAGGTCACCATCTCGCGCAGCTCGACGGGGTGCATCTGCTCGTCCCGCAGAAGCTTGGCCGAGCCGAGCATGGTCTGGACGACGAGCTCGGTCGAGACCTCGCGCGCGAGCCCGAGCAGGATGCCGGCTTCGATCATGGCTTCGGCGAGCAGGGCGAAATAGGCCGGTCCCGAGCCCGAGATCGCGGTGACCGCGTCGAGGTAGGACTCGGGCACCGTGACCACGCGCCCCACATGGCGGAGGACCTCGGTCGCGAGCTTGAGGCTCTCCTCGGACGCGTGCTTGCCCGCTGCGATGCCGGCCATGCCCTCGTGGACGATCGAGGGAGTGTTGGGCATCGCGCGCACGACCGGGACTCCGTCTCCCAGTCTCGACTCGATGAAAGCCGTCGGTATAGCGGCGACGACGGAGAGGATCGTCTGCTCCGGCGCGACGTGAGCCGATATGTCGGACAAGAGGATCTCGATGTCCTGCGGCTTGACCGCGAGCACGATCAGCTCGGCCCCCGCGACCGCGGCCCCGTTGTCCAGATGCGTTTCGATCCCATAGCTGTCGAACAGCTCGCTGAGTCGCTCCTCGCGTCGGCCGGTCACCACGATGTCCTCGGGGCGGCGCCATCCGGACGCGACGAGACCGGCGATCAACGCCTCGCCCATCTTTCCGCCGCCGAGCACTGCAAGCCTGGCCATTGCGCCGCCTATCATGGCACCTCGGACGTAGAGACTGACAAGGGGGCCGCTGCAACGGTGCTCGGTCGATCGCTCCTGTGGGCTGCGGACAAGCCGCGCTTTCACAAGTTCGTAGAGGAGAGCCGGCTCACGCGCGACGTCGTCAAGCGGTTCGTCCCCGGGCCCGACCTCGAGGACGCCATCCAGGCGATAAAAGAGCTCAACTCCAGCGGGATCGGAGGCATCCTCGACCTCCTCGGCGAAGGAGTCGAGGACTCGGCGGGCGCCGACACTGCGTTCGCCGAGTATCTGCAGTCCATCAAGCGCATCGACGAGACGGGTGTCGACACGACGGTGTCGGTCAAGCTCACGCAACTGGGATTGGCCTTCGACAAGGGCTCGTGCATAGACCGGCTGCGACGGCTCGCCGCCGAGGCCCAGGCGATCGGGACCGTGCTCGAGATCGACATGGAGCAGTCTGAGTACGTGGTCGACACGATCGACGTGTTCCGGGGCCTGCACGCCGATTTCCCCGAGCTCCGTCTGGCTATCCAGGCCTATCTGCGCCGGACCCCGGTCGATCTCGAGACCATGGCCGCCCTGAAGCCGAAGATCCGGCTGGTCAAGGGGGCCTACGCGGAGCCAGAGGCGGCCGCCTTCCAGAAGCGACGGGAGATCGACGCGCAGTATCGGTTCCTCACGGACTGGTTGTTCGAACGAGGGACCGATCCGGGCATCGCGACCCACGATCACCGGCTCATCGACCACGCAAAGATCGCAGCGCAACGGTGGCATGGGACGCGCAACGACTTCGAGATCCAGATGCTGTACGGCATCCGCAGAGACTTACAAGAGCAACTCGCGTCCGACGGCTATCGCGTACGCGTCTACGTTCCGTTCGGCTCGGCGTGGTATCCGTACCTGATGCGGCGGCTGGCCGAACGTCCGGCGAACCTGTACTTCTTCATGCGCGCGATGGCGGGGCGCTGACGAAATAAAAGTAGGCCCCAAAAACCTCCGGCGCCAGCGCCTCGTGCACTTCCCCACACACGAGATGCTGCCGGCCTTCGGCCTCTGGGGCCTAGCGTCCCGAGAAACATTCCGTTACGAATCGTAAGACCCGTTTCGTCGTGCTTCTCGGGACGTGCGAGAAGATAGCGACGCGCGTGCGATCGCGTCAAGGACGCAAACGTCCTGATAAACCCTCAAACAACCTGGTCAGAAGGTTGCCCGATTTATTCGCGAGTTCGAAGAAAAATTTCGATCGCGCGGCGAGCCGATCAGCAGGTGCAGACCTCGGGGAACTGTTCCGTCACGAGACACTCGTAGAGGTCAAGGAACAAGGACGCAGTAGTCGTCCACGAAAACGACGCGGCCGAGCGCGCCGCAAGCTCACCGAACGTCTCTCGCACGTCGCGGTCGGAGAGGACGGTCTTGAGACGAGCGGCGAAGATCGACGGATCACGAGAGTCGACGAGAAAACCCGTCTCCCCGTCGCGCACGATGTGTGACAGCCCACCGACCGCCGTTGCAACGACGGGTGACCCGCATGCGTGCGCTTCGAGCGCGGCTAGACCAAAGGACTCGTTGTGTGAGCACACCACGACGACGTCCGCGGCTCGGTAGAACGCGGGAAGCGCCGTATGCGGCTGCGCTCCGACGAAGCGGACCACGTCGCCGATCCCGAGCTCGCTGGCGAGATCGTGCAACCGCTCGAGCTCGGCCTCACCTCCGGCCCCACTGGCCCCACCGACCACGAGGAAGGTGAGCGGCCGATCGAGGGCGGGGACGAGCTGCTCGACGGCCCTGATCGCGAGGTCCACGCCCTTGAGCGGCTGGACCCGCCCGACGAACAGGATGACCGCCTCGTCGTCCACTCCCAGATCCAGCCGCGCTGCAGCGCGGTCGCCCACGGAGAAAAGGGTGTGGTCGACCCCGGGATAGACGGTCTTGAGCCGGTCGTGGGGAGCGCCGTAGAGACAGGCGATCTGCTGCCACTCGGCGTCGGTCGACGCGATCAACGCGTCGGCCGCGGCGATGACCTCGGCCTCGCCCTGTAGCCGGCTGAGTGGCTCCGGGATGTCCCCCGCCGCGAGCCATCGGTTCTTCACCTTCCCCAGAGTGTGGTTCGAGTGCACCATCGGGACGTCCCATGCACGCGCCAGAGCGCGCGCCGCGAGGCCAGACTGCCAGTAGTGCGAATGGACGACGTCGTAGCGCACGCGCTGAGCTGTCGCGAACGCGCGCACGCCCATCGCGAACTCGTCGATGTAAGCAGCCAGCTCCTCCTTCGGAAGCGGCTCCGAAGGGCCGGCGGGAATGGCCACGACTCTGACACCCGGAACGAGTTGCGTAACCGCGCGGTCGGTACCGGTCGCGCGCGTGAAGATGTCGGTGTGGACCCCGGTGGCCGCCATGGCCTCGGCCACGCTTCTGACGTAGAC
>DATBND010000224.1:0-2181 GCA_036554505.1 Actinomycetota bacterium
CGCCGTCGTGGCTCACCGCGACGTTTACGGTCTCGGGCCCGCTCTGCTCGGTCACCGCGGGAGCCTGGCGGCGCGTGTACACCAGGTACAGGTCCTGACCCTCGCCCGCCACGACGAAGTTCCCCTCCCATGTGTAGGCACCGTCGGGGCCCTCAGTCGGATCGGCCGGGACGCCTCCGGCAAACGTCGTCACCGGCACTGCGGGCGCGAACGTCTGACCGTAGTCGGTGGACTTCGTGAACCAGATCGCCGACGGCGTGCAGCACTGGACGTCCTGATAGGTGACGTAGACCGTGCCCTCCTCGCCCGCGACGAGCCACGGGCGATCGACCATCGGGCTCGTGCCGGCGATGGCCGTGCCTTGCCACGTCTTGCCGGCATCCCTGCTGTGGCCGATCGAGAGGCTGCCGAGCCAGGTATCCGCGGTGTAGAGAGTGCCTGAGCTGTCCATCGCGACGTCACAGTCGCCGCCCTCGAAGAAGTAGTTCCGGCTGTCGCCGAAGTCGTTCTCGACGCGAATGAACTCCCAGCTCTTCCCGCCGTCCTTCGACAGGTGGAAGAAGGACTGGTTGTGCTGGGTGTTCGGGACGCCGGACGGGTCGCACACGAAGATGTGCTTGGGGTTCCGGTCCGACGGATTGATGGCGATGCTGGTCTCGCGGTGAGCGAACTCGTGGCTCACGAGCACGGGCTTGCTCCAGACGCGCCGCTTCGGAGCCTTTGCGTTGACGGAGGGGACGAGCGCGATGAGCGCCAGCGCCCCTGCCAGCCCGATCCAGCGAAGCACCGTCCGAGATCTCATCCGTTTCCCCCAGGTCGTCGTGGCCGCGGCCGGGCGCGCGCAACCCACGCCCCGCTAACACGCTGACGCAGGGTTCGACATCCCCTGTCGAAGTCCTAGCCAGCTGTCGTCACCTGACCCGAAAAGGCCCCCGAGGAACGGGGGCCTTTTCTGGAGCGGGGGGCTATACGGACTGCGGGGCACCGCCCTGAGCCGATTGAGCGACCTCCGACGCGCTCTCCTGCGCGCTCGACGCGAGCTCCTCGCCGTGCTGCTGAGCCTGCTCCTTGACGGTCTCGGTCGTCCGCTGAACCGCTTCCTGGGCCGCTTCCTGCGCGACCTGAGCGGTCTCCCGCGCGACCTGCGCCCCACGCTCGAGGGCCTCTTGGCCGGTGTCCGCGACCTTCTCCTTGAGCTGGTCCGCGATGGGCCCGATGCGCTGGTTCTCGAAGCGCGTCGCCGGGACCATCATCCCGGCGAGGAAGCCGACGGCGAACGAGCCGATCGCAAGGCCCATCGGGTTCTCCTGAGCGACGCCCGCGGCGCGCCGGCCCGCGTCGGCGACGTCGTGGCGCGACGGGGTCGCGTCCCCGATCCGCCCGGCGACGCTCGAGCCGGCCTCAGAGACCGAGCCCGCCGCGCTGCCGACGGAGTCGGACACGGAGTCCTTCGCTCCGACGAGCGCGTCGACCATTCGGTCCTTGGTGCCCTTGATCGAATCCACGACGCTCTCCTTCTTGTTTGCGATCGATTCCTTGGCCCTCGCCTTGACGTCGGCCTTGTAACCGATCGCCTCCACCGCGTCGCCCATTCGAGCGCGCGTGTCCTCTATCTCTTGACGGATGTCGTCGGGTGCTTTGCCCACTCGATGTCCTCCTTGACGGTCTCGACGGTTTGCGGCGCAGGTGGCGTCGCTTCCTTGACCTTCTCCCTGCCTTGCAGGCCGAGCACAGCCGCGGCGGCGCCGTAGACGGCCGTCACGATGAGCGCGGCGGCCCAGCCGGCCACGGCCTCCGCGAGAAGCAGGATCAAGAAAGCCGTGAACGCCATCAGCGCGAGCAGCGCGGTGACGCCGGCCGCTCCGAACATCCCGAGGCCGAGCCCCGCCTTCTTTCCTCGCTCGGAGACCTCGGCCTTGGCGAGCTCGATCTCCTGTCGCACCAGCGTCGCGGTCTCCTGCGACAGCTGCTTCAAGAGGTCCGGTAGCGACCGGTCCTTCAGGTCGTCCTGTGGGGCCGATTGCGCCATCACAGACCTCCGATGTCTCCCGAGGCCGGGGATGCCCCGGACGAAGGTGCGGTCGGCGTCGGCGTCACCGGCGGGGTCGGCGTCACCGGCGGCGTTGGCGCGGCCGGCGGCGTGCTCGATGCCAGCGACGAGCGGATCTCGTCTGCCGACCG
>DATBND010000261.1:0-6567 GCA_036554505.1 Actinomycetota bacterium
GCAGAGCCGATCGCTCCTCGCGCGGTTCGGGACCCGGTGGTCGAGGCTCGCGACGGCCTCGAGATCGAGCTCGCCGGAGGCTTTTCGGGCAGCATCGTCGACGTGCGCGACGATGGAGCGCTCGTCGAGCTCGCCACCGGCGCCGAGATGTTCGTCAGCTTCGGTGAGAGGGTGAAGTGCGGCGCGCTCACCGCACCGCTCGCGCCGCCGGAGGACGAAGACGGTGATCTGTCCACGGCCCTGCGTGCGTGGCGAAAGGAGAGGGCGCGCACCGACGGCGTGCCCGCTTACGTCGTGATGCACGACCGCACGCTCGAACGTATCGCCGAGGTCCGCCCACGCTCTCTCGAGGACCTCATCGCGGTGCCGGGCATGGGCCCCACGAATTGCGAGCGCTACGGAGCCGAGATCCTCGAGCTGTGCCGCTCGACAACCCGTGCGACCCCCACAGCGCCGCCGTGACGCTCACGTACGCCTTCCAATAAACACCCCCCGCCCCGCTATCCTCCCGCGATGCGAATGAGAGGGGCCCTCGTCGCCATGCTGTGCGTGCTGCTCGCGGGCGCCGGCTGTACCTCCGACGACGGAGGCGACGTCGATCCGACGGGGTCGGACCGCGCTCCGTCCGAGGTCGCCCCGCTCGTCACCGCGCTCCCCTCGATGTGCGAGGGCGTCGGGCCCCTTCCGGACGAGGGCGAGATCACCTTCGCCAGGGGCACGCTCCTCTTCGGCGTCTCGCCCGAGGGGGACGGTCTTCGTTGCATCACCGCGGTGAGCGGCGCGAACCCGTTCTTCTGGGTCCCCGACGGCAGCGCGGTGGTCGACGTCGGCTTCACGGCCGCCGAGATCGTGTCCGAGGCGGGGCGCGACGTCATCTCCGGGCCCGACGAGAGCCCTCGCTTCCACGGCTTCTCGCGTCCGACGGGAGCCAGCGCGCTCTTCACCTCGATCACCGGCAAGTTGCTCGCGAAGACCTCGTTGAGCACGGGCAAGACCGCCGACATCTCGTTCCTGCGACGCCATGACGAGGTGACGTTCCACCCGGGCGGCGGGCAGATCGCGGTCACCGGCGAGACCGAGGAGGGCGTCTACGGGGTGTTCGTCGCGACGAGCGAGGGCGAGGACTTCCACCTCGTCGTGCCGTCGCGCGACGAGGACGAGTTCTACGGGGCGGCATTCTCCAGCGACGGGTCAACGCTCTATTACGTCGACGACCAGCACTCGTCGTTCGAGGTGCGCGCCGTCGACCTCGCCGAGCTGCAGGAGGGCATCGTCGTCCCGAAGTCGAGGCTCTTGCTCGAGGAGAAGGTTCCTATGAGCATCATGCCGTCCCCCTTCGCCGAGGACCTGCTCGCGTACCGGCTGGGGACGTGCGACGACGGCTTCACGACGGGGATACTCGACGGCGACGACCAGCGCGCGGTCGGCCGCGGTCTGCGCGAGACGCAACCCATCGGCTGGCTTCCCGACGGCCGCCTGGTGATCGCGGCGACGCGCGACCTGTGCAACCCCCAGCGCGAGCTCGACCTCTACGTGGTGGACGGTGACACGGTCGAGCTGCTCGTCGAGGACGTCGCTTACGCGGGAGTCCGGGCCGCGCTACCCGACGCGCCGCGGCCGGTGTCCGGACCGGTCGGGCCGCGCGAGGACTGAGCCTTACCTAGCTGCGGAAGTCGCGCCGCAGGGACTTCGGCGCCACCGGGAGAGTGATCTCGGCGGTAGCGAACTGGAGGCTCGAGGGCACGTTGTCCTTGCGGAACATCGGGGTGTCGCCTTGCGACAGCTCGACCACGACCCGGTCGCCCTTCGCGAACGTCCACGCGTTCCCCCACAAGTCGAACGACTCGCACGTGGCGTCCGCCGCGTCGCTCACCCGGCAGATCCCTCGCGTAACGAACTGCAGAGCACCGTCGGCGGTCTGGTCGTAGAGGCGGGCGCTGAGCCAGTAGTCACTTCCGGTCGCGGTGTATCCGAGCTTCAACGACGGGACGCCCATCAACGTGAACGCTCCGGCAACGGGCTCGCTCACGAGTTGCACCACGCCCGGGCCGGGGTTCGGGTCCGCGGGGGCGAAGCACTCGTAGTGCCCGTTCTGCGCGACGGCGTCGCCGTTAGCGTGGGCGTCGGACGAAAGGCTTGTCGTAGTGCTCGTGGCCGCTCCCCCGCCCTCCCAGGCGAACGTCTGTCGCCGCGGCGCCAGCTTGCGCCACGTGGGGGCGCGGTGCTCGATGCCCGGCTCGTCCTCCGGGTACTTCTCGGACGCGTTCGCGGGACAGATCGTCGTCGTGGACGAGACGTCGTTGGCGGGGCGCTTCCCCGCCCCCTTCAGGTAGTAGTCGAGGAACTTCGAGATGCGCGTGTTGACGCCGGCCCGAACCCTCGTCGGCGCCTTGTACGGATTGAAGACGCCGGTCGCGGTCGTGCCGTAGTCCCCGTAGGTGCAGATGTGATGATCGTCACCGCACAGGTCGTCCCACTCCTTGGGCTTGTTCTGGACGAAGTGCTGGTAGTCGCCGAGGTACGTGACGATCGGATACGTGGGGGCGATGCTCTTGAGCTTGTTGTAGAAGCGCATGTGCTCCATCGTCGGGAACAGCGGATCGGTCCACGTCGCCGCGGAGTAGATCGGGACGCGAAGACCGGCCTGCACGCGGTTCCAGAAGCCGTTCTGGAAGTACGCGGAGCGGTCGTTGAGGAACTCGTCGGCCTGGGTCTGCAGGGCGGGGTTCGCGTCGTAGGGCTCACCTGCTTGAAGGAGCGCGAGCGTCTCGTGGAGGTACTCGGGGAAGGTCGTGTGATCCCCGTTCACGGCGTTCCCGGTTGCGTAGAGGCCGGCGACGATGCTCTGCTTCATGACGCCGACCGGGTTTCGTGACAGGGCCTTCTCCGCGTCGCTCGGCGCAACGTATGTCTTGCCGGTGGCGGGATCGACGTCACGGTAGTGGCCGCTCGGCACGAGCGCTTCGAGAAGGTCGGTCCAGCCGTACTTGGTGACGGCCGCGGCGAGCCTTATCGGCACCTGGCTCATCGGGCTCTTCCACGTCGGGTCGGTCAGGGCGAGCCACGTGAAGCCCCCGCCGTAGCTCCCGCCGACCGCCGCGACCTTCTTCGGGTTCACGTTGAACATCGGCGACTCACCTGCAGCCCGCTTGGCCGCGTCGTCGTCGACGAGCAGCCCTACGAGGTACTGGAAGTCGTTGATCTCGAACCGACGCGAGTCCAACTGGGTCGTCCCGGACGATCCCATCTGGCTCCCATTGCGGAACCCCCGCGCGGTGTAGTTGACGACGACGTAGCCGCGCGCCGCGAAGTAGGCGTTCGAGTGGTGCCACTTCTCGCCCGTCACGTCGACGTCAGGAGCCTGCCACGACGTCTTGTTGCCTCCACAACATCCGTGCATGAAGGCGATGACGGGGTAGCCCTTCTTTGGAGGCGTCGACGACGCGGGAGGAAGCGAGACGTCGACGTCGAGGGTTATCCGGTCCCCGTTCTCGTCGGGTTGGAGGTCGTGGGACGAGTCGACCGTGGCGACCTCTTCGGCCGTCGCGGGGGCCGGCAGGCCGGTGTAGTCGTCGCCACCGGTGGCGTGGTACGCCGCGGGTACCGGGATGCCGTTGGCGCCGCCGGTGCGACCATCCGGAAGGCCGTCGTCGCACTTCCTGTACGGCAACGCGGGGGCCTCGGACGTTGCGCCCGGCGCGGCATTCGCCTCTGCGCAGTTCGCGCCCCCAACGAGAGCGCCGAGGGCGGCAAGGCTGTCGACGATCAGCGCGTTCTGAGCCGATGCCGGTCGTTGCGGCGCGACGGAGACGACGCCGGACGCGGCAAGGAGGAAGGCGATCGCGAGCGGAGCTCCTCGTCTGGTCATCCGAGAAAGCGTACGCCTCCGCGACCGTTAGCGACCCCGATTCCTTTGGCTTAGCCTCCCCGAATGGCTCGATTCCCTCGTCCGAGGGCCAAGACGGACGCCCGCAGCGAGTGGGCGACCGCGATCAGAGATCGACTGCCCGGATGGCTCGACGAGGTCTGCCCGGCCGCAGCGCGCGGCGCGGTGGCGGGCAACGGCTCGGTCGACGTGATCATCGGAGCGCAACGAGTGGCGGGATTCCTCCCCACGGCGACCGGCCTGAGCGCGTACCTCTACGGCGCGACGGACACGGACGTCAAGAGGATCGAGCGCCTGTGTGAACGCGCCAACGTCCCGCCTGAAGCACGGCCGCCGCGCACGTCCAAGTACGTGTTGATCAAGGTACGCGACGATGCGACGCTCGAAGCCACGGCGGAGGCGTTGCGGCTTCACTGCATAGGGAAGGCATAGGGAAGGCATAGAGCGATGGTCGAGACGACCGCACCACCAGGCGGGGTGCAGGAACGCGATCCCGTCGCGCGGGTCGAGCTCTTCCATTACTCGTCGCCCCTTCCGGCGACGTTCCGGCCGAGCTGGATCCCGGGCTTCCCACAGAACGAGAACCGCTGCACGCTGATCCGCGTCGTGACCGAGAACGGTGTCGAGGGGTGGAGCGCGGGCCCGGCGATAGGCAGGGAGCGCGCCGGCCTCGGGCAACTCATCGGCCCTTATCTCATCGGCGAGGACGCGACCGACATCGCGGTGATCCAACAGCGGCTTCGTGAGATCGGTTACCTCGGTTGGCGGAACTGGTGGATCGAGGCCGCGTTCTGGGACATCAAGGGCCGGATCGAGAACAAGCCCGTGTGCGAGCTTCTCGGGGGCCGGCCCGTCGAGGTCGCGCTCTACGCGTCGGCGGGCGAGGTCCGCTCCCCGGCCGCGCGCATCGAAGAGGCCGAGGCGCGTCTCGCCGAGGGCTTCCGGACGTTGAAGATCCGCGTGCACGAGGACGAGGCCAGCGACCTGCTGCAGGTGAAGGAGACGTGCGCCGCGATGGGCGATCGCATGTCGATCGGCGTCGACGCGAACCAGGCGTGGCGCGTCACCGCGGTCGCCGACGCGCCGCTGTGGGACCTCGAACGCGCCAAGCGATTTGCGGATGCGTGCGCCGATCTCGGCGTCGCGTGGATCGAGGAGCCTCTGCCGATGGACTCGTACGACGACCTGACGGAGCTCACGTCGTACTCGAAGGTGCCTATCGCGGGCGGCGAGCTGCACACCTCCGGCTACCCGGAGCTCGCGATGATGATCGGCAGGCGCTGTTACTCCGTTTTCCAGCCCGACGCGATGTTCACGGGAGGCATCGCGCAGACGTGGCAGCTGATCCAGGAGTGCCGAGCCGCAGGACTCACCTATACGCCGCACACGTGGACGAACGGCGTTGGCCTTGCGGTGAACCTCCAGCTGATGGCCGCGTCGGGCTTCCACGAGAGCAAGGAGCTCGAGTTCCCCCTCGACCCTCCGGGGTGGGTCCCCGAGGCGCGCGACTCGATGCTCGAGGAGCCCTTCGTGCACTCGAACGGGAGGCTACGCACGCCCGCCACGCCCGGGTTGGGGTTCACCATCGACTCGGGCGCGCTGCGAAAGCACGGCAAGAGGTTCTTCTCGATGAACCGGCGACGGCTTGCGTTCTTTGCGCTGCGCGATCGCGGGCTCAAGGCGGCCAAGGAGATGGACAAGGCGAAACGGGCTCGCCTGAAGGCTCGTTAGACGACGCCGCGATCGTCGAGACGATCGCGGGGGTTCCTGCCGGGTAGGCGACGCCGCGATCGTCGAGACGATCGCGGGGGTTCCTGCCGGGATCGTCTCGCGCCGGGTCGCGTGCCGGCAGTGTGACGCACGACACTTCCCTTACGCACGCCTGCTCCTAACGTCGAGTGCACTTCACCCGAAAGGAGCGTCATGCGCGACCACGTCCTGAGCCGTTTCGCGATCCTCGCCGGTCTCCTCTGTCTCACTCCGCTCGCGGCGTGGGCCGCCGAATCCGGATGCACCGACGGCAGCCCGCAGGCCGACGAGATCCGTTGCACACGCGCGGACGACACGCATCCGGGAGACGCGGGGGACGATCTCGTGCTCGGTCGCGCGGGCGACGACCATCTATCGGGCGGTGATGGCAACGATCGCGTCTACGGCGAGATCGGCATGGACATGTTGCTCGGCAACGACGACGACGACGTCCTGCGCGGCGCGACGGGCAACGACTCGCTGACGGGAGGGCCCGGTGACGATCGTCTGGCGGGGTCGACGGGAGCCGACGCGCTTACCGGTGGTGACGACGATGACCGCGTCGCGGGCGGCCCCGACGGCGATCAGCTAAAGGGTGGCGCGGGCAACGATCGCGTGTCGGCCGGGACCGGCGACGATCGCATCAATCCGGGCCCTGGCGAGGATCGCGCATACGCGGACGACGGCAACGACTACGTGTACGCGCACGCTGGCGCCGACATCGTCGAGGGCGGCGAAGGCGCCGACACGATCGATCCGGGTCGGGGACGCGATCACGTCGACGGCGGTAACGGGGACGATGTGATCGCGACCGCGGACGGTCAACGGGACGTCATCGTGTGCGGCGGGGGTCGCGACCAGCTCACCGCGGACGCCGAGGACGAGGTAGCGCGCGGCTGCGAGGACGTCGACCGCATCTCGCAGCCGCGCGC
>DATBND010000264.1:0-3863 GCA_036554505.1 Actinomycetota bacterium
CGTCGAGGCAACGGCGGTGTGGAAGACGAGGAACGCGATGAAGTTCCAGAACGCTGCCCAGACGACCGCCAGTCGTGGCGACAGGACTCGCGTCGACACCACGGTGGCTATCGAGTTTGCCGCGTCGTGGAACCCGTTCACGTAGTCGAAAGCGAGCGCCACCAGGATGATGACGCCGGCGTCGAACGAGAAAGGCACTCCGGCCTAACCCTGTTTCAGAGCGATGCTCTCGATCGTGTTGGCGACGTCCTCGAGACGATCGATCCCGTGCTCGATCTCCTCGATGATCTCCTTGAATTTCAGGACGTCCATGGCCTTGTAGTCCCCGGAGAACAGCTCGGCGATCGTGCGGCGATAGAAACGGTCACCCTCGTTCTCGAGCCGGTTGATCTCGATCCAGTACTCGTCGAGGTCCTTCATCTTCCTCAGTCGGGGCATCGCCTCTGCCGTCTTGGTCGCGGCCGCCGACAGCGTCTCCGTAAGCGAGACCATCTGCGGGAGCGGCTGCTCGATCTTGTGCAGTTGCAGGTACTCGGCGGCCGCTTCGATGTGGTCGAGCACGTCGTCGAGGCTCGATGCAAGATGGTGGATGTCCTCGCGGTCGAAGGGCGTCACGAAGCTCGTGTTGACGAGCTTGATGATCTCGTGGGTCAGCTCGTCGCCCTCGTGCTCGATGTCGAGCACGCGTTCGGTCTTCCTGTGGAGATCCGAGTAGTTCTTCAGGAGGTCGAGCAGCTCGGCGGCCCCGTCGCTCACCTTGCCGGCCAGGCGCTCGAACAGCACGAAGAACGACTGCTCCCCCTGGACGACCCTCAAACGCATGCTCGTCTCCCGGCTCCCCGGGGGCCTCGTGCCGTCCGGGCAGGCGAAAGATATAGCAGCTCAGCTCTTCCCGGACGTCCCCCAACGCAGGTCTCCGAGATCTTCGTGTATCGCACGGGCGGGACGCTAGCAACGGCAGGTGGCGGCGGCGCGACCGTTGCGTGAACGGAACGTGAACTGTCCTCGGAACCGTCCCGCAGAGCACATTCGGCGCATAGATTCGGCTCATGAGAACGGGACGTGCGGGCCGCGGTAATCCCGCCCCAGGCGTCTGACGATGCTTCGCCGCAACCGTCCTCCCCGAACCGCGCCGCCCCCGGAAGCCACCGAGCGACTCGGCGCGGAGGTCGCGCGGCTCTCGGAGGAGCGCGCGCTGACCAACGAGATCCTGGAGCGGATGAGCGAGGGAGTCCTCGTCGTGAGCGAGGACCTCTCCCCCGTCATGGCGAACAGGGCGGCGCGCCGGTTGCTGGGCGCCGACGACGACTCGCTGAGGCCGGACGTCGTGCGTGACGAATTGCTCTCGCTCGCCCGGCGAGTGGTCGTCGACCGCGCCGACGCGGTGGAGGTCGTCGACCTCCCGGACTCCGAGCGAACGAGCATCCGCGTGAGTGGCTCGTATCTAGCTCGCCAAGGGGGAGCCGTTCTCGTCCTGCACGACATCTCCGACGAGCAACGCGCTCAGCGCATCCGCCGCCAGTTCGTCACGCACGCATCGCACGAGCTGAAGACGCCCATCGCCGCGATACAGGCGCTCGCCGAGGCGATGCGAGACGCGTCGGTCGACGAGCCGGACCGCGCGCGCCACTTCGCTGATCGCGTCGTCCACGAGTCAGAGAGGCTGAGCCGGCTCGTGGCCGACCTCCTCGACCTCTCGCGCGTCGAAGACCCCGTCACGATCGCGAGCACGGCGGCCAACCTGTCGGCCGTCGTCGAAGGCGCGCTGGACGATGCGCTGCCTCTCGCGCGCGCCAAGGACATCGCCGTGCGCGGCTCGATCGCGCCCGGTGTGCGCGTAAAGGGTGACGCGGACCAGCTGGGGCTAATGGCCCGCAACCTCCTGGAGAACGCGATCCGTTACACGGAGCAAGGCGGCCACGTGGACGTAGAAGTGGCCGTCGACGTGCACGATGCGTGGGTCAAGGTGACCGACGACGGGATCGGTATCCCGATGCGACATCAGAGCCGCGTGTTCGAGCGCTTCTATCGCGTCGACAAGGGCCGTTCACGCGAGGAAGGGGGCACCGGACTGGGCCTGGCGATCGTCAAGCACGTCGCCGATCTGCACGGCGGGCACGTCGAGCTGAAGAGCGAGTTCGGCGAGGGCTCCATGTTCACGGTGCGGATGCCCGCGCTCCACACGCCGCCCGACGAAGAGCGCGAGGCCGTCTGAATGCCGAGGATCCTCATCGTGGAGGACGAGCGCGGGATCGCCGAGGCGCTCGAGTACCAGCTACAACGCGAGGGATTCGACGTCGAGCACGTCACCGACGGACGCGAGGGACTTCGGCGCTTCGAGGTTGCCGGCGCGGACTTGATACTGCTCGACCTGATGTTGCCGGGCATGTCCGGCGAGGACGTGGCCAAGGAGCTTCGCCGGAAATCACGCGTGCCCATCATCATGCTCACCGCCAAGGACACCGAGATCGACAAGGTGGTGGGGCTCGAGCTTGGTGCCGACGACTACGTCACGAAACCGTTCAGCACACGCGAGCTGCTGGCGCGCATCAAGGCGTTGCTTCGGCGCACGTCGTCGGGTGGGACCTCGACGCAAGGCGTCCTCGAGGGCGGAGGCGTCCGCCTCGATCCCGAGCGTCACGAGGTGACCGTTCGGGATGTCCCCGTGCAGCTCGCACGCAAGGAGTTCGAACTGCTCGAGCTGCTCATGGAGCATCCGGGGCGCGTCCTCGCGCGCGAGACGTTGATCGACAGGATCTGGGGCGCCGACTACTTCGGTGACACGCGCACGCTCGACGTGCACGTGAAGCGCCTGCGCTCGAAGGTCGAGACGAACCCGCACGACCCCGTGCATCTCGTCACCGTTAGAGGGCTCGGCTACAAGTTCCTCCCGTAAACGGCAGCAGGGCTAACAGGTCGCGGACGGCTCCGTGCCCGAGGGGGCGATCAGCCCCGGATCACATGTCGCGCTGGACTGCGGCGAGGGTGAGCCGCCCGGTGACGTCGCCGGGATCGGAGTCGGGACCTGCGCGAGATCGGGCGCCCACGAATCGCCGAACCGTCGTCCGAGGGTCTGCAGCCGGATCGTCCGCGCTGCCTTGCGCTCGGCCCTGGCGATGACCGTCTTGCCGCGCGCCCGCGCCGTACGCAGCCACCCGACGAGCAACGTCATCGGATTGCGCGCCTTCTCGTCCTTGGAGTACCAGCCGAAGTGGAGGTGGTCGGGCGTCGTCCGGGCGTCGCCGGAATGCCCGCAGTAGCCGATGACGTCGCCGGGCTCGACGCGGTCACCGGTCGAGAGATCGTCGCGGTTCCATCCGGAGAGATGCGCGTAGTACCAGTAGCTTCCGTCGTCCATTCGCAGACGGGCGATGCGACCGCCGAGGCCGTTGGTGTCGAACTGGATCCGTCCGCTCGTCACCGCGAGGATCGGCGCGCCGGCGTCGCAGAAGATGTCCTGGCCCTCGTGACCGCGGATCTGCCCGGGGGCCGGGCCGTAGCGCAGCGCGCCCCACGTGTTCGTGAACGTGGCCGGGCCCGCGACGGGGAACGGCCGGTAGACGCTTCTCGCCGCGCCCTCGGACCACCCCAGCGCGACGAGTCGAGCCGACGCGGACACCAGAGGGTCGGTCGAGAAGGATCGAGGGGCGGGGGCGAGCTCGTCGGCCTTCCCGAAGCCTCCACGGACGCTCGCGGTAGCGTCGCGCGCGGGCCGGTTGCGTCGGACTTTCTCGCGTACTTCGTCACGCGGCGGGGTCGGCGGCCTTGGAGGAGTGGGGCTCGGTCGATGACGCTGACGCGGCTTCGACGACGGCGACTCGGACGGCTTCGGCGACGGCTCGTTGTCGACGGCCTGGACGAAG
>DATBND010000286.1:0-7482 GCA_036554505.1 Actinomycetota bacterium
TCGAGCACGAGAAAGATGAGCGGCCGCGCGCTGCCGGCCTGCTCCTTCGCCTCGAAGAGCTTCTTGACCACGACGCCGACGACGAAGCGTTTCGCCCGGTCGTGCAGGTTGTGGATGTCGATGACGGTCACCTGGGACGCGTCCCAATCGATGCGGTGCGCGCTGGGGTTCTCGGCCTCGCGGCCCCAGATGAGATGGCCCACGCGGAAGCGCGCCGACTCGAGCCGTCGCTGGAACGCGGCGATCGTGCCCTCGGCCATGCGCCCGCGCCACGGGGAGCCGTCGTCGTCGAGCTCGGCGTTGATGTGGTCGACGAGCTGCTCGAAGCTCTCGATGAGCTGCCCGTTGATCGTCACGGTCGCGTCGTGCTCGGGGTCGTCCTCGCTCTCGCGGTCGAGGAACGACTCGACGCGCGCGACGAGGTCGGCGATCTGCGAGCGCTCGTTCTCGGCCTCGGCGAAGAGGAACTTCAGGTAGCCCTCGCGGATGAACTCGCGGATGGTCCAGTAGTACGCGTTTACGCCCTGCTTGCGCCCGCCCGTGTCGGGGATCGCCTGTCCGCCGGCGCGTGGCGTGACCGGAGCCCAGAGCCCGACCGACTCGAAGGGGCCGGCCGGCAGCCCCAGGCGCTCGTAGTCGAGGCGTTGCTCGGTCGTCAGCTTCGAGTTCGGACGGTCGAGGTGAAGGAGGTCCTCGCCCTTGACGTTGAACACGATCGCTTTTGTGTTCGTGCGATAGGAGCCGAGCACCTCGGAATGGAACAGCGAGTACAGGAGGAACAGCGCGTACGTCGTCTTCGTCGCCACGCCCGATATCCCCGAGATGTTGACGTGCGCGCCGCGAGAGCCGTCGAGGAAGTCGAGGTCCATGAAGATCGGCTCGCCGTCACGCGACAGCCCGGCGGCGAGGCGGCGATCGATCTGGTCGAGGTAGAGGGCCTCGTCGCGGTCCTTTCCGCGCGCCCGTAGCGCGGGCTGCCCCGGAAGCGGCGGGACAAAGATCTCGGGCTCGACGCGCGTCGCGACGACCTTGGCCGCCTGCGCGATGCCTGCCGGGAGGACGCCACGGTCGACGAGGAAGACGTCGGAGTCGAGGCTCACGCCCTCGTGCCGCGCCCGCACCTCCTGAACTAGGCCGGACACGCGGATCGTCCCGCGCCCCGGCACGTCGGTCTCGACCAGCACCGCGTCGTCGAGCTGCAGGTAGGAGTTCGGCGCGACGCCCACCCAGAACGCTAGCGGAGTCGAGTCCTCGGTCCCCAGCACGATGCCGACGTGCTCGGACTCGGTCGGGATGTACTCATGCATGGCCGTTCCCCTCCACGAGGCGCGCGGTCAGCGCGCGTCCGATGATCGTCGAGCTTCCGAGTCGGTGCTTGAGGCGCGCCTCGAGCGCGCCCACCGGGGTGAGGTTCTGGGGAGCGCGTGGATCGACGCCCGGCCGGCCCGCGTACGCAGGGAGGTGACACGCCACCATGTCGGCGATGCGCGTGGCCGCCTCGAGGCCGAGCTCCATGCGCACCTCGCACCGGACGAGGCCCGCGAGCTCGTGCCACGCGTCGTTCTGGGGGAGCAGCCGCACGTACCACGCGTAGCGGTCCAGCACGTTGTTGCCGAGGCCGAAGATCGGAGTGCGCTCGCCGGGCTGGAGCGTGGGCAGGAGCCGCGCGTGCTCGCCGTCGAGGTATGCGCTCACCATGCGCTTGACGACGCCGACCACGCGGGACTTGCCGGCCGCGGAGTCGAGGTGCAGAGGCCCGTCCGCGAAGACGATCGTGTCGCGGGCGAGCTCGGCGGCGAGGCGTTGCTCCTCGGCGAGCATCAGCCGCTGCAGGCCGCGCCGCAAGCCGGTGGGCGAGTCGTCGGTGGTGGCCCGGCACCGGTATGCGAGGGTGGCCTGGCCGATCGTGATCTCGAGGTCGGGCGCCTCGATCCGGCCTCCGAGCAGGAACGTCCGTCCCACGGGACGCTCCTCAGCGACGAACGAGGCGCTGCCGTCGCAGCGCACCGCGCCCGCGGCGAAGGAGCCGATCAGGCCCCACGCCCGCTTGTCGCCGTCGCTCGCCATCACCCGAAGCTCGGCTCGCATGACGCCGTCGACGAACACGACCGCGTCCTGGGGGCACGGCGGGGGGGAGACGGGCCGGGACCAGTCCTCGGTCTCGACGGTCGGGTCGGTTATCGCCCGCGTCATCTCGTCCTCGAACGAGACCTCGGCCCCCACGCCGTGGTCCGGCCGCCACGGATCGGCCCGCAACTGGATCATCGGCCCAACATAGAACGGGGGTGTGACAGAAACGATGCTTTGTCGCGGACCGGCGCAAAGGGTTTTCGCGTCCTTCCTGGGCGTGCGCCGGCGCACTCCTGCGGGACGTGCGACGCGCCGGGCGGGCCGGACGTCCCGGAGAAGCCGGTGCGTGCCGGGCAAGACGGTGCGAGTCGGTGCGGAGGCATGTCCGCCACACGGCGAACGATTGATTTCACCCCTTTAGTACCCTTGGCGCATGGCCGGAAAGTTGCTCGACGATCGCCGTCAGCGCCTGCGCGATGCGACCCTCATCGCGGTCTTCAGGACGTACTCGGCCGAGCACGCGGTCGAGGGGTGCGGCGCGGCCGTCCGCGGCGGGTTCGAGGCCGTCGAGATCACGATGAACACCCCCGACGCCACCGACGCCCTCTCCGAGATCGCCGGGCGCATCGACGCCATCGTGGGGGCCGGGACGATCACGGCTCCGGAGCAGGTCAAGGAGGCGTACGACTCGGGGGCCGAGTTCGTGGTGACGCCGATCGTGGCGCCCGAGGTCGTCGAGGCGGCTCACGACCTCTCCATGCCGGTGGCGATGGGGGGCTCGACCCCTACCGAGATCTTCAATGCCCGCAAGGCCGGCGCCGACTGGGTGAAGGTCTTTCCGGGCGAGCGACTCGGCGGCCCGGACTACATCGCCGACGTGCTCGGGCCGCTCAACGGGACCCCGATCCTCGTGACCGGCGGTCTCACGGCGGAGAACTACCTCGGCTATCTCGACGCGGGGGCCGAGCTTGTCGGGTTCGCGAACTCGGTGTTCGACCCCGAGATCGCGGCCGAAGGCCGCTACGAGGAGTACGAGCGCCGGGCCATCGAGGTGTGCCGTCGCCTCGACATGTACACGACCGAGTAGCCCGCACGAGCCACTCGGAGCGCGACCTGATCAGGGCTCGCAGGGCTCCCTCACGATGTCAAACGCTCCCGGGCGCGCGATGACTCCGACCTTGACCCGCACTCGGTCGGCGAGTTGCCCTCCGTGCGTGATGAACCGGTCGCCGATCTTGATATCGCCGACGCGGTAGCCGAGCTCCGACGGAACCTCGAACCGGGCGCGCAGCGCGTGCTCCACCGTGCCTCGCTCGATCGTCCAGAAGGCCTGCGGATCGGCGCCGTCCGGCGTGAGCATCCCGGATGTGACGAGATTCGATATGTACAGCCCCGCCGGATCGTTCACGGTGACGTCGAACTGGTTGGCGACGAGGTTGTTCACCGCGGACGCGATCTGTGGGTCGCTGTTGCGCAACGGCTCGCCCAGATTCCCGCAGTCGACGAGCTCCTGCTGGTTTACCACGGGCCGTCCGTCCTTCTCTCTCAGGACCGTCGCCTGGGCGACGAGGGCGACGGCGGCTCCCAGCGTGTTCGTGTCCTGTGTGAGGTGGACGATCGGGCCGTTAGTCCGGACGTTCAGCGGGTGATCCGGGTCGTACTCGCCGTCGGGTGTCGTCAGATCCTCGGCCGTGACCGATTCGCCGGTGAACTGCCCGTAAAGCTCCTCCAGCAGGTCGGGGTCCTCCCGCAGCAGACAGGCGTAGTACTCGGGCGTCTCGCTGGTGAACGTCACCGACCGGATCGTGTCGTCGTCGTCGCGCGTCACGCTCCACTCGCAGTACTCGTCCTGGACGTCACGGGAGCCGTCGGCCTCGTCCCACCGTCCCTCCTCGGAGGTCGCGCGCTGAAGGACGCGCGCGGGGAACGCGTTCCAGCGTACGAAGTGCACTTCGTGGTCGACCGCGTCCTCGTCGACCGGGTTGAAGAAGTGCGGAGGGCCGGCGCACTCGGTCATGATCCGGGAGACGTCGTCGTGCCACGCATCGAGACCCTGGGCCGAGAGCTCGTCCAGATCTGCCGGCGCCGAGAACCGCTCGATCAAGCCCATCGTCACACCCCCTCGTCAGCGACGACCGCGCCGTCCGTCGTCATCCTGAGCGGCCCGGGATCCTCGGCCGCCTCTGAGAACAGCAGTGAGAACTCTCGTCCGATCGGCATCTTGCGCACGACGCGCCGGCGCGACTCGGCGAGGCGGACGTAGTCGTCGTACGCCGCTTGCTCCTCGAGCTTCTCGGTGACCGCCGCGTAATAGGCCCGGAGCAGCGCGTCGAACCGATCCCGCCAACCGTCGCCGGCGGCCCACAGGTCTGCAAACTCTCGCTCGGCGCTGCCCTGCGAGGAGGTTTCTGCCGCGGCAACGATGGCGTTGGCCACGTCGTCGGAGAAGCTGCTCGATCCGCCGGTGATCACGGCGTCGGTGGGCATGTGGCTCAGCAGCTTCTCGCGCCGGCTGGAGAACACGGGGTTCGGGAAGTCGACCATCAACAACGCCGCCGCGAGCCGGTCGGTTATCAGGCCGACCTCGATCATCTTCGCGACGACCACACGGTCCTCGAAGGCGCGCTCCGGGACGACGAAGGCGAAATGATTGTCGCCCGCCTGCTCGAACCCGTCGGCGTGAAGCCTGAACCCGAACCTCTGCAGCGCCGCCTTGTAGAAGGCAGGGCTCACCGCGAAGCCCGGCGGGGGAACGAGCCCGATCACCTCGGTGAGTGTCTCGGAGTCGATGAAGAACGTCTGAGGAAGATCGACCCCGCGGTCGTCTCGAACGGCTCGGCTCTCGGTCTTGCTGCTGATCAGGTTCACGGTGACGCTCTTCAGCAGTTGCTCCATCGGGCCGGCGGGGTTCTCGAACCGCCCGCCGTCGCCTGCTGCCGCCTCGAAGCGCGCGTTGACCCACCGCCTAATGCTCGGCTTGGCGACGCTCTCCTCGCATACCTCGGCGCCCTGCTTCGTCGTGAACCATTCGTGTTCCCGTCGGTCGTCGCCGGGCGGGAACGCGTCCGGAAAGATGTTCGCGGCGAAGGAGTGCCAGTGGACCCACGGAAAGCGGAGCTCCTTCATGATCATGGCGCCGCTGGGATGGCTCTCGAACGGGCCCATGAGGCGCGTGGGCGGCTGCAGGGCGTGACGTGAGTTTCCCGCCCACATCCACGAGCTGCCGGCTCCGCGGAACGTCCGGTAGTAGTTGAAACCCTTCCTCTCGAGGTCCCACGCCATCAGCTCGACGAGGTCCCCCATGGGGTGAAAGGCGCTGATCAAGATGTCGGGGCCGTCGGGCCCCCGGCCGCGCGTCACGAGGAACCGCATGCTGCTGTTCGTCGACTCCGTGTCGAACGTGACCCCGAGCTTGCTGTCCTCGCCCAGGAGGAAAACGCGCTGCGCGCGCAGTGAATCGTCCTCCGGCACGGCCGCGTCTATGGCGGCGAGGACCTCCATGGCGTTCGAGGGAAAGTCCCCCTTCAACAAGACGAGACGTGCGAACGCGTCCCCGAGCTCGCTCGCTGCTTCCTCCCCGGCGAGCGTCCGGGGCGCGTCGTCCTCGCCGACGATGAAGCGTTGCAGCTCCGGGCCGCCCGGGTCTGGCACGTCGTCGAAGAGGAAGCAAGTGTTTTCGTCGGTGAATGCCATCGTCCGCCTCCTCGCCCCCGTACGGCGCTCACTGCCGATGCGCCGATCCCACTCCTCGCAGCGAGCATATGACGGCGACGTGATGGGTGCCGCTAGACGAACGCGCTGCGGAAGGGGGCTACAGCTAGCCCGCGAGGGCGATGAGCTCGGCCGTCGACTTCTCGATCCCCTCGGCGAGAACCCCGAGGTCCGGTGCCGAGTCGAAGTCGCCCAGCAATCCGAAGCCGATGGTGCCGTTGTAGCTCAACAGCGCGATGCCGATGGTCGTGTTCGCGGACAGCGGCACGACCGGGTAGACCTCGTGCATCTGCTTGCCGAACATGTACAGCGGGAGCTGGGGCCCGGGCACATTGGTTACGACGAGATTGAACGCTCGCTGGCGCGCCACGAGCCGGGCAGCCTGCGCGAGCACCGTCGGCGGCGTGTACTCGCCGAACGACGTGAGCAGCTGGGCCCCCACGGCCTGGCCCGACGACTTCAGATCCTTCATCCGCTCGTGCACGATCTCGACGCGTCTCACCGCGTCGGGCTCGGAGATCGGAAGCGTGGCCCACAACGACGCGACCTGGTTGCCGAGCGCGCCCTTGTCGTGATCGGCCCGAACCGATACCGGGACCATCGCGCGCAGCTCGGCGTCGTCGAGGCGCTCTCCGCGTGCAGCCAGGAGCGCTCGCAATCCGCCGGAGACGACCGCCAGCACGACGTCGTTCACGGTCGCTCCGAAGGCGTTCTTCACCTGCTTGACGTCGTCGAGGTCGACGAGCACGGTCTCGAATCGCCGGTGGGGCCCGATAGCGAGGTTGAGCGACGACGATGGCGCGGTGTCGACGGTCATGCCGCCGACGAACGAGCTCAACGCCTTCGCGCCCTCCATCAAACGGTTCGGGAGCTTCGCGGGGTCGAGCACGGTGGACTGGACCGAGCGCACGACCTCCGCCGGCGAGGTGATCCGCTCGCGCAGCGCTTCGATCAGAAGGCGGTCGGGTGTCGGCTCGGGATCGGGGCGCCACGGCTCGAGCTCGATGTGCTCCGGCTCCGGCCCGAGGTCGAGCAGCACGCTCATGATGTCGGCCCCGGACACTCCGTCGACCAGACAGTGATGCGTCTTCGAGATCAGCGCGAAGCGCCCGTCCGCGAGTCCCTCGGCGACCCAGATCTCCCACAGAGGCTTCGAGCGGTCGAGCTGCTGCGACATGATCCGCGCGGTCAGCCGTTTGAGCTTGTCCATGTTCCCCGGCGGGGGCATGGCGGTGTGGCGCACGTGGTACTCGAGGTTGAAGTGCGTGTCGTCCACCCAGACGGGGCGCCCGAGGCCGAGCGGCACGGTCATGAGCTTCTGCCGGAAGCGGGGGACGAGCTGGAGCTTGCGCGTGACGCCGTCGAGGATGTCCTCGTAGCTCGGTGGCGGGCCCTCGAAGATCACGGCCGCGCCCACGTGCATGTGGGTGTTGGGCCCCTCCAGGTGCAGGAAGAGCTCGTCGAGGACGCTCAGGCGTTCGAATTTGCTCATTTCAGGCATGGTAGCGCGCGTCGTCCGGCCGGCTCGCGTCGTCCTCCACCCCCGCGATCGTCTCGACGAGCGCGGCGTCGTCCAATAGGTATGGTCCGGACGATGCCGCGGACGCAGGAAGGGCTCGCGCGTCTCGTCGAGGGCGAGGGGATAAGGGACTCCCGCATCGTCGAGGCGTTCCGGGCGGTGAGGCGCGCCGACTTCGTGCC
>DATBND010000362.1:0-6608 GCA_036554505.1 Actinomycetota bacterium
GTTCGCGACGACCGTTCTCGCCGTAGGAATGCCTGCCGCGCATGCCGCCGAGCACACATACCGAACGACTCACTTCGCGCTTACCTGGTCGGACGATGTGTCGGATCCCGACGCGCCGGAGCTCACCGACGACGATGACGATGGCGTTCCCGACTCGGTCACGCGCATGGCGGCAGCGTTCGAAGCGGCGCGCGCGTTCTTGATCGACGAGCTTGGTTATCGCACACCTCCGACGCGCGGTCGTTACAACCTCTATCTATCGGGAGCGATCGATCGTGGTCTGACGCGCACGTCGCCCGGCGGAAACGGTCGCTCGAAACCGTCCTTCATCACGATTCCGAGATATCTGATGCGCGCCGCCGCAACGGACGCGCGTGTACGGTCGTTCGCGGTGCACGAGTTCTTTCACGCTATCCAGCTCGGCTACGACGCGGGTGAGGACCCATGGGTCCTCGAAGCGAGCTCTGCGTGGGCAGAGGGACTGTTCGAACCGCGCGAGGGTCACAATCTCGGATACCTCTACGAGTTCGTGCCGCGTCTCGAGCTCGGGCTCACGAGCGAATCGGGCTTGCACGCGTACGGCGCGTTCCTGTTCTTGCAGTTCCTCACGGAGAGATACGCCGACGGACCACGCGCCGACGCGGACATCGTGCGCGCTCTGTGGGAGGCGATGGCGGTGCCAGAAGCGGTGGACGGCGCGCCCGACGACGACTCGCTCGGCGCGCTCGACCGCGTGCTTGCGGAGCGCGGGACCACCCTCGAGGACGCATGGGCCGAGTTCGTGTTGTGGGCGTGGCAGCTTCGCCGATTCGAAGCCGGTGCGGAGTACAGAAGGGCGCTGCGCGACCAGACCTGGCCCTCGGCTCCGACGATCGCGGTGAGCGACGAGACATGCCGCATCGCGGCAAACGCACCGGATGAGATCCTTCCCGGGCTCAGCGCGGACTACGTCAAACTGAAGCCGGCCCGCCGTCCCGCGGGCCGCGCGCGCGTGACCGTGCGAGGTCCGGCCGGCACGACCGGGCTCGCGATCGTGAAGCCCGAACGCGGGCCACCGACCGTCGCGGAGATGGCGTTCGACTCCGAGGGGATCGGCGTGATCGAAGTCGAGCTCGGCGGCGCGACGGCCAAGCGCGTGATCCTCGGCGTGGGCAACGGCTCCGTCGTTCCGTCGACGGTCGAGTACTCGGTGCGGACGGAGGACGCAAACGAGGTCACGGTCGATCCCCCGAGCGTCCCGGCGACGACGATCTACGGGACGGGCGTCGGCGGCTCGGGCACCGTCTATTGCAACGGAGCCCCCGCGCCTTACGCCCACGTCGTGATCACTCGGACCGAGGTCGCATCGGGCGTGTCGGAGAGCCATGCGCTCGTCACGGACCAGTTCGGCCACTGGGCTCTGACGACCACGCCGACGGCCACCTCGGCGTACTCCGTGGCGGTCGAAGATCCCCTCCTGTCCCCCGCAAGCTCCGCGCCGTCGACCGTCGGCGTCCGGGTTGCGGTCAACATGACCATCCCCGACGACGAGGTCGAGGAGGGGGAGGCGGTCGTCATCGAGGGCAACGTGGCCCCGGTGCACTCGGGCGTCGTCGTCCTGGAGCGGCGCCGACCGAACGGGACGTTCGAGGAGGCCGCGGAGACGCCGTTGGGAGGCGACGGCGCCTACCGCTTCGAGCACGTCCTGCCCGGGCCGGGCCATTGGGAGGTGCGGGTCGTCATGCCCGACACCGGTGACGCGGATCATCTGCCCGGCGACAGCGCCCCGAAATTGGTTCAAATCGGCCAGACGTGATGCTGGAACCATGCATATCGCTTATGGTGATGGGCACAGTTGTGTTGGGGTCGTGAACCACTGGGAACCGCAGGACGCTCGCGCGTCCACCTAGGAGGGGATTTTCGATGCCTCGTGACGAGGAAGGCCGTAGGAGAGCAAGGATCCACGCACGGGTTGCGCTTGTCGTCTGCGTAGCCATGATTGCGGCCCTGACGCCGGTCTTCGCCGCCTTCACCGGTGGCGACGTCGCGCTCGCTCAGGTCGATCCCTGCGAGATCATCCCCGACCCCCCGCCGGACCTGTGCCCGCCGTCGTCGAGCCCGTCCGCGAGCGCGAGCCGAAGCGCCAGCCAGTCCGCAAGCACGACCCGTAGCCCGAGCACGACGACCTCGCCAAGCAGCACCACGTCGGCCTCGTCCTCGCCGACCACGTCGTCGAGCCCGAGTCAGACCGCGAGCTCGTCTCCGAGCGCCACACGCACGGCGAGCACCTCTCCGAGCGCCACGCGCACCACGTCCAGCCCGACGCCTACCATCTCGCCCAGCCGCACGCCTCAGACGTTCACCGGGACCACGCAGGTGTCGATCAAGTTCAAGCGGCGCAAGAGCCGGTTCTCGGGACGCCTGAGCTCGAACTTCGACGAGTGCGAGGCCGGCCGGCAGATGTCCCTGTTCTACGTCGTCCCGGGCTTCAACACCGCCCGCCGGGTTGGCAAGGGGACGTCCAAGCCCAACGGTCGCTGGTCGATCAAGGAGCGGAAGGCC
This sequence comes from Actinomycetota bacterium, assembly GCA_036554505.1. Taxonomy (GTDB): domain Bacteria; phylum Actinomycetota; class CADDZG01; order CADDZG01; family WHSQ01; genus DATBND01. Next base: position 2,542 of record DATBND010000362.1, read on the forward strand.
GACGGCACCTACTTCGCCGTGGCCAAGCGCAGGCAGGTCTCGACGACCGCCGGCGACACGATCGACTGTCGCAAGGGCAAGTCCAAGCGCAAGAAGGTCTAACCGGGGAGGGGCGGCTCCGGCCGCCCCCCACCCCCACGGTGCTCCCGGGCCGGCTCGTGCACGTCCGGCCCTACCCTCGCCAGGCGGCGCAGGAATACCTATCCTGGACCCCTCGTTTAACCTCAGTGAGCGGTGGTTATAGACGCACCAGACCTATCTGCCCCCGCTCTTGCGAGCGCACGCACCGGCTACCAGTAGGAGGACGACCGTGTCCATCGCGGACACCGACGACAGGCTCGACTGGCAGGAGGACGCAGCCTGCCGTCAGTACGACAACATCCTTTTCTTCGGCGAGGACTTCGGAGAGTCCGAGCTCGAGCGACAGGCCCGCGAGGGCGAGGCCAAGGCCGTCTGCCAGCGCTGCCCGGTCGCCGAGCCGTGCCTCGAGTTCGCCATAGAGACCAACCAGAAGTACGGGATCTGGGGGGGCCTCACCGACAAGGAGCGGGCGTCTCTCAAGCGCCGGCGCGCCCGCGCCCGCAGGGCTTCATAGGCGAACCTGAACCTTTTCCGCTTTTTGCCATAGGGTCAGGCGCGACCTTTGCATGGCTCGCTCGTTTACCTGTAGAGGTGATCTCCGCCTAGGTCGCTTATAGGATGTCATCTTCACGTTGACGGGCGGATCTCAACGAGCTCTCGGAGGGCAGGCATGCAAAGACGGGCTGCTCGCATCGCGCTGGTCGGATGTATAGCGCTTCTCGCCACGTTGACGCCGCTGGGCCGCACCGTCGGCGTGCGCTCGGACGGCCCCGCGCGGGCTCAGGGCATCCCGACGTGCGGCCTCCCCACGCTTCCCCCCTGCTCGCCCGCGAGCGCGAGCGGGTCGGCATCGAGCTCGGCCAGCGCATCCAGCTCGGCGAGCACGTCGAGCTCCCCCACCACGTCGAGCTCCCCCAGCACGTCCCCGAGCTCGTCCACCTCACCGAGCGGGTCCACCTGCCCCTCGGCTAGCCCGTCGAGCTCCGCGAGCCCGTCCTCGAGCCCCTCTCCGACTCCGTGTCCTTCGGGCAGCCCTTCTGCAAGCCGCTCTCCGAGCGGATCGACCTCGCCATCCGGCTCGGCCCCGCAGCACACCCGCACGATCAGCCTGTTCGCGTCCGACGAGCGTGTCACGTCCGGCGCCGAAGTCGAGCTCGGCGGTCAGATCTTCTCCGGGGCCGAGCATTGCAGGGGCAACGACCAGTTCATCCGCCTGCAACGGCGGGTCCTGGGCACCGACTCCTTCGAGAACGTCGCCTCCACGCTGACCAACGCCGACGGGGAGTTCTCGTTCACCCAGGAGGTCGTCCACAGCGCGGAGTACCAAGCACTCGCCCCGAGCCACGACGATTGCGGGCCGGCCCAGTCGTCGACGACCCGGGTCCTCGCCCGGGCGCGGGTATCCATCGGGGTCAACGACAAGAGCCCCGAGCGGGGGACCGAGGTGCGGATCAAGGGCCGGGTCTCGCCCAACCAGCGCAACTCGAAGGTCCGGCTGCAGCAACGCCGGGGTGGAGGCTGGGAGACGGTCCTGGGCGACCGGCTGGACGCCCGCTCGGCCTATCTGTTCGAATTCGAGGCGACCGGGCCCAAGAGCCAGCGCTATCGCGTCCACTGGGTCGGCTCGGACGACAACGAGCCGGCGACGTCCAAGGAGCTGAAGCTCAAGCTCCACAACTAGCTCAGAGGCCTCACTGGGTAATCCTGGGCGCAACCTTTCACGCCTCTGCGGCGTTTTAACTGGTTAGCCCCTGTTTTAGGGGTTGGTGAGTGACCATTGCGGGCTTTCCGTGGATACTTACCTGAGGGGGGGCTGACTCCCACGACTGTCAATGCAGACACTCATCAGTGCGTTTGGGAGGTGCCGGTTGAAGAACTCCGGTCGCGTCGGCGGCCTTCACCGAGAGAAAGTGCTCGCCAGGAGCGCATTGGGCTTTCTCGCCGCCTTCCTGCTCGTCACCCTGACGTTCAGCGGGGCGCCCATGGGCGCGTTCGCCGGCCCGCTACAGGCCAGCGGTAGCCCCTCTCCTTCGGGCTCGGGGGGCCCGGTCACGACCGCGGTCAAGTTCCTGAACCCCTCGCCCGCCTACAACCCGCACCTCTTCCCGGAGGAGGGCGAGGGAGTGATCGTCGAGGATCCGAAGATCTCGGACAAGTTCGACGGGACCGACAACGCCTACCACATCGTCGTGGGCATCACGAATCCTCCCGATAACCTCGTCGCCGAGGCCTCGATCCGTTACGAGGGCGAGAACGACGTCACCATCGGCGAGCTGAGCCCGGTCCTCGGCAGACCCAATGCATACGAGCTCTTCTGGGACATCCCCGACGGCCTTCCGAGCGGATCGGCAACGATGTTCGTCCGGCTGTTCTCCCAGACCGCGACCGGGTTCCAAGAAGTCGCCAACGACAGCGTCGCGGTCGACGTGCAGCATGTGAACGACCCACCCAGCGAGGCGGAGGAGACGGCCGCGCTCACCTGGCCGACCCAGAACGGCGAGATCGGCTTCTACAAGCCGCGCGGGGGAACGTGGCGCGCCACCGTAGAGGGTTTCACCAGCGCGCAGGCGCTGCGTTACCAGCTCTTCTACTCGACGACCCCGCTGGGCCAAGCTCCCAAGTACACCTTCTGCACGGGGCAGTCGACGCCCGGCGCCGCATCGCAGAGCCGCAAGGCCTTCACCACGCAATGCACCCTCGCGGGCCAAGACGTCCCCACCGCCATCACCGCGATGGGGGTCGTGGCCGAGGACATCGACTTGCTGCATCAGGGCCGGATAGAGACCCTGTCGATGGACTCCGCCGACGTCCACGTCGTCCGGCCGTACGTGCAGGCCCCCGAGCAGATGACGATCTCGTTGATCCCCATCCCTTCGCCCGTCGACAACAACAACCTCGAGAGCGCAGGGCGCGCCCGGACCATCGCCGACCGTTGCCTGTCCTATCTCGCCGAGGTAAAGGACCATCTCGGGCGGCCGGTCACCGGCGCGAACATCGACGTCCACGCGGAGGGCCCGGACGACCAGCTCCGTTTCGGCGACGACGACGTCAGCGCGGCCAGGGCGCCGGGGACCTACAAGGTGCCGGACAAGGGCGGCCACTCGACCGAGAACGGCGCGAATTGCAGCAACCAGCCCAACGGGCAGGCGCTCGGGTCACAGGGCGACCACAACGTCCCCGGCGGCGACGACATCAAGCATCGGGAGAGCCTCGGCGGGACCGGGGTCAGCGGCAGCGCGGGGGTCGGGCAATGGGAGTTCTACCTCTACTCGCAGACCCCCGGCTTCACCAACCTGACCGCGTGGGTCGACGACGAAAGCATCACGGACGTGAAGGAGCAGCGCCCGGTCGACAGCGACACGTTGGATCCGGGCGAGCCCGTCGCGACCGCGCGGGCGCAGTGGTACTCGGACGCGCCGACCCTCGAGTTCGTGCCTCTGGGTGACACCGCCGCGGCCGGCACGTGTAACGAGTTCCTTCTGAAGGCGCGCGCGGGGACCGCTGCGATCCCCGGCGTGAACGTCGACCTCCACGCGCAGGGCCCCGACGACGGCCTCGACTTCTGTGACGTCGCCGGTGGCACGCCCCGTCGGGCGCCCGACGAGGGTGAGCACGACGGCGAGGACGGGGGCGAGTCGACGGAGCAAGAGCCCAGCCCGAAGTCGCAGCACACCGAGGGCGAGACGAACGACGAGGGCAACATGGTCGTCGGCGTCGTTTCTCCCACGACGGGTGACACCAACCTGACCGCCTGGATCGACGGTGAGGTCGGGTTCGACGACGACGAGCAAGGCGCGGCCGCGGACGAGCCGGTCGCCGCGGCCACGATGAGCTGGGCGAACTCGTCCGGCGACGCCACCGTGACGTTCCTCAACCCGTCGCCCTACGGCGGTGCGAACACGATAAGCAAGAAGACCGACGCCGACGCGACGTATCACATCGTCGTGCGCGTCGACGCGCCGAGCCTCGTGCCGGGAGTCGAGCTG